>JAYTBL010000245.1:0-4877 GCA_043736975.1 Polyangiaceae bacterium | reverse complement strand
AGGCCGGCGGACCGTTGCTCGCGCCGCGTCTGGTGGCGCTGGTGCGTCTCGGCCTGGTCGTGGGCCTCGCCTTCGCCGGCTACGCGGCGGTCTCGGCGAGGCGCAGCGCGCGGCAGGAGATCGAGCGTACGCGGGCCTCGCTGCTGTCCGCCGTGCAGGCGCAGGCCGCCTCGCTCACGCCCCAAGAGCGCAGCGCCGTGGTGCGGGCCGACTCGTCGCTGGTAAAGCTCGCCGGCGACTACCAAGGCGACCTCGTGGCTCCGGGGCTCCGGGGCCCCGACGCGCTGAAGAAGACGCTCGCGCGACCTGCGATGTACGTGCGCGGCCCGCTCGGCTCGTTCGTGAACCCTGCGCGCATCGCCGAGGCCGCCGCGCTTTCGGGGAAGGACTCGCTGTTGCTCTGTCTCATGGAGCCGCCGGCCTCGAAGGCGGAGAAGGTGCTGCTGGGGACGGTGCGCGCTGCGTACACCGGGGGCACGGTCATGGAGGACCGGACCAGCAACGTGCGGCGCCTGCAGGATGCGATGGTGGGCCTGCCGCTGCTCGCGCCGGCGTGGTCGGATCGCGTGCGCGCCGCCGACGATGCCGCGGAGCTCGCGAAGCTGCGCAAGGAGCTGGACCGGGCGCCGCTCGACCGCGCGAAGCAGGCGGCGCGCGCCGAGATCCTGATCGTCGCGCTCGACGAGCCGAGCGACGGCGTAGGCCCCACCGAGCTCGACGGCGAGCGGGCGCACGGCATCCGCGTGGTGGTGATCGACCTCGCGTCTTCGGCGGTGCTCCTGCGCATGCGCAAGCTGGTCGACCCGAGCTGGATCTCGCTGGCGAAGAAGTCGGAGTACGCGAGCGGCCTCGACTCGTGCGGCCTCGCCTTCGAGGTCCACGAGTCGGTGCGCACCGCGAAGTAGCTCGAAAGAACCGAGAGGCGCCGGGGTCGTCTGCGACCTTGATCTTCTACATACGAGCGCGTACGTCAGTGAGGTGCCCCGCAGGTCCGCGCGAGCCGTGGAATCTCCGCCCGCGAAGCCGCGCCCGAAGGCCGCTCGCCCCGCCGCCACCCGTGACGACGCGAAGCAACAGACCCGCGCTGCGCTGGTCGATGCGGCCCTCGAGCTGTTCGGCGAGCAAGGCCTCGATGTCCCGAGCCTCGACGCCATCTGCGATCGCGCCGGCTACACGCGCGGCGCCTTCTACGTGCACTTCAAGACCCGCGAGGACATCCTCGTGGCGGTGATGGATCACGTGGGCGCGCTGTTCCTCGCGGCAATGTTCGAGGGCCTCAGCGCCGACGCGGCCGCGGCGGCGACGGAGGCGAGGGCCGGCAAGACGCGCGCGCGCCGGCTCCACCACGCGATGCGCCGCTTCGTCGCCATGGTCGGCTCGGGGGCATACCCGCTGATGGCCACGGCCGGGAAGGGTCCGCTCGTGCGCCCGCACCAGCTGCTCGATGCGTGCGCGCGCTCGGCGGTGGTGCGCGAGCGGTACCGCGAGCTCGTGGGCATGAGCCTCGGCGCGGTCGCGGGCCTCGTGCGCAGCGATCAGCAGGAGGGCGAGGTGCGGAAGGACGTCGCGCCGGAGACCGTGGCCTCGCTGGCGCTGGCGCTGGTCATCGGCGCACAGACGATGGCGGATCTCGGAATGCCGCTCGACGCAGCGGCACTCGCCGGCGGCATCGAGAAGATGCTCAGCAAGCCCTAGAGGCTCAGCGGACCTTGCGGAGCAGCTTCGCGGTGACGCTCAGGTTCCAGGCGGCGAAGCCGAGGAACATCGCGACCAGCATGATCGCCCAGCGGGCGCCGGTCGGGGCGTCGCCCTCGACGAGGAGCCAGGCGCCGTCCGGGATCTTCTGGCCCGTCGCGTCCTTGATCGCGGAGGCGAGTCCGCGGTGTTTCGGTCCCGCCGATTCGAAGCGCACGAGGTGGCCCGTGAACTGGCTCGGCGGGACGTAGCGGATGTTCTCGGCGCCGGCCGGGACCCGCACCTCGACCCAGACGTTCGGTCGGCCTGCGACCGGCATCAGGCGGAACGAATCGGAGACGAGCGGCCGCTCGTACTTGATGGCGTGGGCCGCGCCGAGCATCGCCGCGCCCGAGATGTAGGCATTCTCCACGTAGGCCGCGGGCGGCGCTGCGCCGAGGTCCCCGAGGTCCGTCGCGCGGGCGTTCGTGAACGCGTAGGCCGCGTCCTGTCGAAGCGCGAACACCATCGCGAGGGACGCGACGGCGGTGAAGACCAGCATCCCGACCGTCATCGAGCGCTCGCGCTTGGGCGGGTTCGGGAGGTCGACAAGGTCGGGATCGATCGCGTCGTCCGCGGCGCCGAGGTGGTGGAGGGGGGCGGTGGTCACGGGGGGTCTCGGGAGCGGATGCTCACTATCAGTGTAGACGGTGAAAGGTGGGCTCGCCAAACCGACAACGTCCCTGGCCCCGGGTTCCGGAAAATTCCATCCCGCGGTGACGATCACGGGCGGCCCTTGGGTTCGAATCGCGTTCGAATCGCAAAAGCCCAGAAAAAGCTCGTTCTAGCCGCCCCTCCGAACTGCCATTGTCCTCGAGATTGGTGGTAGGCTCGCCCCGATGGCTTCCGGAAAGCTGGTGAGCTGCCCCTCGTGCGGGTTCTCCAAGAACCCGCCGGGCTCGGTACGGTGCGGCTCCTGCGGCGCGAAAATCGAGTCGATGCAGAAGCTTCGCTCGCGCGAAGAGGAGCTCGAGCGCCGCTATCAACAGGAGGGCGTGAGCCTTCAGTGGCTCTTTATTGCCATCGCCGTCCAAGGTGTCCTGACCGCGGCGCTGGTCTTCGGCCTGCCCCGCATCGTCACCCTCCTCGATTTCGAGGGGGGCAACGGCATGATCGTCTGCGTTCCGGTGTGGTTCCTCGGAGGCTTGCTCGTGGGCATGATCTCCCCGGGCCGTACCTTCATCGAGCCCATGGTGGCGAGCTTCGTGGTGGCCATCCCCACGACATTCCTGCTCATCCAAAGCCAGACCGTCCGCACCATGCCCACGTTCCTCTACGTGGTCATGAGCGCGATCGGCGTCATGTTCACCCTCATTGGTGCGTACATCGGAGAGCGGGTCCAGCTGGGGCCGCCGCCGAAGCCCGCGGACTGAGCGCGAGGTGGCATCCGTGGCTTTCGACGTCGTCGTGGTCGGGGGTGGTCCTGGGGGATCGGTCTGCTCGACGCGCCTCGCGCAAGGCGGCGCGAAGGTGCTGGTGCTCGAAAAAGAGCGCTTCCCGCGCTTCCATCTCGGTGAGTCGCTGCTCCCGCAGTCGCTGCACATCCTCGAGGCGATCGGCGTCCTGGACGAGGTGCACGCCACCTTCATCCCGAAGTACGGCGCGCGCTTCCATGACGAAGCAAGGGGCCGCAAGGACCGCTTCTCGTTCGACGGCGCGTGGAACGGCGGTCGCGCGCACGCCTACCAGGTCCAGCGCGCGGTGTTCGACAAGGTGCTGCTCGATCACGCGGAGCGGGGCGGCGTCGACGTTCGGCAGGAGTGGTCGGTCACCGGCGCGGTGCGCGAGGGTGAGCGCGTCGTCGGCGTGCTCGCGCGGGATCCCGAGGGCAAGGAGCACCGCTTCGACGCGAAGTACGTGGTCGATGCCTCCGGCCGCGATGCGCTCTTCGCCCACGCCGCGCGCTCCACCGCGAAGATCGTCGACCTCGATCAGACCGCGATTTACTCGCATTTCCAGGGCGTCGCACGCCAGGAAGGAAAGCTCGAAGGCGACATCGACATCGTGATCTTCCGGCAGCCTGGTCAGGCGCGTCCCAACTGGTTCTGGTTCATCCCCTTCAAGGGCGGGCAGACCTCGGTCGGCGCCGTCGTGTCGCGCAGCTGGGTGAAGGAGCAGCGCGCGAAGCTCAGCGCCCGTCCCCACCAGGACGGGGACGACACCACCGCGCTCTTCCACGCCGCGCTCGCCGACTCGCGCACTGCGCGCGAGCTGCTCGGTGACGCGACGATGCTATGGCCCTCAGCCCGCGCCGCCGCGGACTTCAGCTACCGCGTGCGCGAGCTCACCGGCGAGGGCTGGATCGCCGTGGGTGACGCGGGCGGGTTCATCGATCCGCTGTTCTCGACCGGCGCGCACCTCGCGATGTCGGGCGGGAAGTCCGCGGCCGACACGCTGCTCGAGCTGCTCGCGCTCGATCCGGAGGCGCGCCTGGCTGCGGAGAAGCGCAAGCTGACGGCGTGGGAGAAGATGCTGCGCTCAGGCGCGGAGACCTTCATCCTCGCGGTGCAAGCGTTCTATGCGGGCCCGCTGATGGACTCCATCTTCGCGGAGAACAAGCACAACGCGCTCCGCCGCTCGATCACCTCGCTCCTCGCGGGCGACGTGTTCACGGACGCCATCTGGCTGCGCGACGCCCGCCTCCGCCTCGCGGAGATGCTGAAACAGCCCCACCCCACCGCCGAATAACCCCTCTGATTGCCCGCCAAAACGGTGGGAGTGGCGTCGAGATCGGCGTCGAGCGCGAGGCGTCGGCGAGGACCGCGCGGAGCGTACTCCTGTACGTGAGGACCGACCGCCGCCGACAACGAAGGCATCGGCGTCGAGATCGACCCCAATGCCCCCGTTTTTTTCAGATGTCTTTTTGGTCGCGCACGCGCGCCGCCTTGCCCTGGAGATCACGAAGGTAGAAGAGGCGCGCGCGGCGGACGACGCCCTTCGACACGATCTCCACCTTGTCGATCCGTGGCGAGTGCATGAGGAACTGGCGTTCGACGCCGACGTTGAAGCTCACCTTGCGGACGGTGAACGTGCTGCGCGAGCCAGCGCGGTGGCGCTTCAGCACGACGCCCTGGAAGATCTGGATGCGATCCTTGTCGCCCTCGACGATCTTGTAGTGAACGCGAACGGTGTCCCCGACGCGG
>JAYTBL010000244.1:0-22337 GCA_043736975.1 Polyangiaceae bacterium | reverse complement strand
GGTTCCAGACGGGCAACCTCGGCGGCAACGGGCTGGGCGGCGCGCTCGGCCTGTTCCTGATCGTGAAGCTGCCGGCGCCCTGGATGGCGGGCGCGATCATGGGGCTGCTCTTCCTCCTGTGCTGCCTCGCGCTGGTGTGGACGCCCAGGGTGGAGTCGACGCACGCGCACGAGGAGCCGCTCGTGGCGGTGAAGGGCGTCGTTCGCGATCTGAAGCTGATGCTGAAGACGAAGGGCGGCCTCCTCGCCGGGATCCTCTGCATCCTCCCCATCGGGACGGGCGCGGCGCAGGCGGTGCTGACGCAGGCCGAGGTCGCCGCATACTGGGGCGCGGGGCAGCGCGAGGTGCAGCTGCTGCAGGGGCTCTTCGCTGGCGCCGTGACCGCGGCGGGCTGCTTCGCGGGCGGCTGGCTGTGCAACCGCATGCGGCCGCGGCTCGCGTATCCGATCATCGGCCTGCTGCTCGCGGCGATCGCGGCGGGCATGGCGGTCTGCCCGGCCACGGTCGCGATGTACGTCGTGTGGGCGCTCGCCTACGCGTTCGGCGTCGGCCTCGCGTACGCGGCGTTCACCGCGTTCGTGCTCGAGGCGATGGGCAAGGGCTCGGGCGCGACGAAGTACAACATCTACGCCTCGGCCTCGAACTTCCCGATCTGGTGGCTAGGCCTCCTGCTGGGCGTGGTCGCGCAGCGCTACGGCATGCGGAGGATGCTGCTGACGGAGGCGGGCCTCGGCGTGGTGGGCGTCGCGCTGTTCGCGCTGGCGACGCTGCGGGTGCGCCGCTCCAAGCTCCCCGACGATCTCGAGCCCGCGGTCGCGGTCCCCGCTCGGATCTAGGGCTGACGTGCGGCGTGCCGCGATGGGCTCGCGGTCAGTGTGCGCGGCGCTTCGGAGGCGCGTCGCTGGCGCTCGTCTTCGCCGCGCTCGCGTTGCCGGGCGCGCCGCCCTGCGGGAGCGCGTTCGCGTCGAGCCAGTCGAGGGCCTCACCGACGAACGGGTCGATCTCCGGCGACAGCTCGCCGTGCTGCGTGCCCGGCACCTCGAGGTAGAGCGCGGGGATCGAGGCGCGCCGCAGCCGCCGCGCGCCGTCCGCCATGTTCTCGCGGACGTCGCCGTGCCCGGCGAGCGCCACCACCGCGCGCGCGCCGCCGAAGCGGGAAGGGGCCGGAACCACGGGTCCGGCCATCAGGACGAAGCGCGTGTACTTCGCAGGAAAGCGGCGCGCGAGCCACTCGGCGCGCTCGGCGCCCTGCGAGTAGCCGATCAGCGTGAGGTCGGTGGTGCTGCTCGCGCCGGCCGCGGTCAGCGCGGCGTCGATGCGCGCCGAGGTGAGCACGGTGTCGGGGGACCAGCGGCGCAGGGTCTCGTCGCCTTTGCAGGGGAGATCGCCCTGCAGCGCGAGGATTCCGCCGTGCTCGGCGCCTGCGCGCTGGAACGCCTTCAGCGAGGCGAGCGGATGGGTGCAGGAGCCAGTGAGGAAGACGATGGCGGGTCCGCCCTCGCGCGCGGCGTCGACCGCGTAGGCGTCGAGGTCGCCTGCGATGGGGACTGCATGCGGGAAGGGCTTGGCGGGCGCGTCGTCGTGATCTTCCTCGTACGTGCAGTCGTAGGTGATGCGCTGCGCGGCGGCCGCGGGTGCGGCCGCGAGGTCCTGGAGCGCGACCTGGTCCTCGACGCCCACCGTCGCCCCCACGAAGATCCCGACCGCCACCGCCCACCTCATCGGGCGATCGTCACACGCGCCTCCGCGCCGGGGCGAGTTCGCGGCGGTCGTCTCCTGCGCCTGGCCGGGCCACCTCGAAAACTGTCGGGGCCACCATGCGTCATGGCGAAGTGCTGGAGATTGCACGGGCGGCCCCCGGGCATGCGCCGTGCTGAACGCCGCGTATGGCTGCACGGCCGGTATCCGCTAAGATTCTCGACGTGAGCACCACGCGCGCGTCCTCGTTGCGGCATGTCCGGCCCGTGCAGCCGCTCCGCTTTCCGGAGCGAGAGCCCGACGAGGAGCGCATGCCGGAGGGTCGCCGTCACCGCAACCTATGCAACGCGCTGAACGAGATGCTCCGCGCGGTCTGCGTGCCAGAGCACACGGTCGGCGCCGACCAGTTCGTCTACTTCGACGCGTCGAACCCCAGGCGCTGCCTCGCGCCGGACGGCTTCGTCACGCTCGGCATCCGGGACCACGACTTTGATTCCTACAAGGTCTGGGAGGAAGGCACCCCTGACGTCGCCTTCGAGGTCCTCAGCCCCAGCGACTCGCCGGAACGGTGGACGTTCGAGGAGAAGCTGGTCCGCTATCACGCGCTCGGCGTGCGCGAGCTCGTCACCTTCCACGCCGAGGCGGAGAGCGGCGCCAGGCTCCGCGTGTGGGACCGCATCGAGGGGGACCTCGTCGAGCGCGTCGTCACCGCAGAGACCACGCCATGTGTCACGCTTGGCGTCACGCTCGTCGTCGGGCAGGTCAACGACTATCCCGTGGGCCTGCGGCTAGCGCGCGATGTCGCGGCGAAGGAGCTCGTCCCGACCTCCGACGAGGCGCGGCGCGCGTCCGACGAGGCGCGGCGCGCGTCCGACGAGGCGCGGCGCGCGTCCGACGAGGCGCGGCGCGCGTCCGACGAGGCGCGCGCGCAAGCCGAGGCGCGCATCGCCGTGCTCGAGGAGGAGCTCGCGGCCCGCAGGCCGCGGTGACGACGGACCCAAGACCAACGGGCGAAGCGGGTCTCACTGGTTCATGGCCGAGGTCGGCTCGCCGCGGCTGCGCGTCGTCCTCGGGGCGACGCTCGCGATCCTGGTGCACGGCGCAGGGCTGCTCGCGCTGCGCCCGGCGGGCGCGCTCCCTGCCGTCGATGCCGTCGCCGAGGCTCGCGCCGCGCGCGCCGCGCTGCTCCGGACCGCCGAGGGCGACGTAGCCTCGGGCCGCGCCACCCTCGGTGAGACGCTGGTGCGCCTCGAGTGGCTCGACCGCGTCGAGCAGGACCGTCACGGTGACGTGGCCGAGCGCGAGCGCGCGCTCCTGCTCTACCGCGCGCTGCCGTCGCGAAGGACGGGCGCGCCGCCCGCTACAAGCGCATGTATCCGCGCCTCGCGGACGCGCTCGCGCGAGGCGGGGGCAACTGCGTCGCGCTCTCCACGCTCGCGGTCGCGCTCGCGCACGACGCGGGGCGAGGGGAGAGCGCCGCGTTCCGGGTGTACACGAACCACGTCGCGCCCGAGGTGAACGGGTTCCGTTTCGGCATGGCGAAGCGCTGTCACGGGCCGGGCGAGCGAGTCCCCGCGCGCGACCTGATCGCCGCGTACGCCCGGGCGCGCGCGGCCGGCGGGCAGGAGCCATTCGCGCTGCCCGACGGAGAGGACGCGTGCGACGACCCGGGCGACGTCTTCGGGGGCGTGCAGATCTTCGGGGAGGACACGCCTGCGATGCCGCGGGTCGGGCCTGCGCCCGCGCCGACGGCGATCGCGGGCAGGACCTATCGCAGCGAGACCGGCTGCCGGCGGCGAACCGTGCTCGAGGAGTACGAGGAGGACGTCGAGGTCCTCGGTGCCGACGGCCGCACGCTGGGCGGGGTCGGGGTACCGCGCGCCGTCACGCTCGATCTCGCCGGCCACGCGACCTCCGCGGCGTGCTTCGAGGCCAATCTGCCCGCGCTCGATCCGCAGGGCGGGCGAGCTCGATGTGGCGCGCGAGTACGAGCGTCGCCTCTCCACGCACCGGCAGCGCGCCGACGCGCCGCTCGAGCGCGTCGTCGCGCGCCTCGGTGATCCCGGCGCCGATGTGTCCCCCACGCTCGCGGGCGCAGGCCGCCTGGTGGCGCTCGGTGAGGGCGGCCGCACGGCGATGCTCCTCGCGTCCGATCGGCATCGCGGCTTCTGGGAGCTCGCGAACCTCATGACGCGACCGTCCTCGCAGGTCGGCGCGGTCGCGCGCTTCCGCGACAAGCCGGTCGATGTGCAGCTCGACGTCGTCGATGCGCTACCCTGCGCGTCGCAGACGTTCCTCGCGCAGCTCGATAGCGCCCGCTACCCGCCGCGCGTACTTTGCGGGCCGCGTGCGAGGTCCGCGCGCGCGTGGATCAGGACCCGTGCCCGCTTCCGGCCGCGCTCGCGCGCACGCGCGCACGGCTCGGCCCTCGCGAGGATCTCGATCTCTGCGAGGCCGCGCTCGTGCGCCACCTGGCGGCGCGCTGCCGCGACGAGGACTGGAAGGCCAGCGCCCGCAAGCGGGCCGCGCGGAAGCCCGCGTCGATCGCGCAGGCAGTCGCGTCGCGGATCGCGACTTCGAGTAGTACTCGTTGAGAATTCATGCCGGGCGACGCGCCGAAGAACGAGCTGACCCGCGGCGTGTACGCGATCGCGCGCACCAAGCGGAAGCGCTTTTTGTGGTGCGCGTGGTGGACCGGCGAGCCGACCGCCAAGCCATTCCGCGCGCCCGATGCCTGGGGCGGCGGGGCCCGCACCGAGGACGAGGCGCGCGCGCTCGCGGAGAAGGCGGCGGGGCGTCCGCTCGAGCCCGTCGACGGTCACTGGGCCGGCGCCTGGAAGCGCACGCTCGCGGGCCTCAAGCCGTTCCCCACGCACACCGCACGCGAGCCGAGCGCCACCACCGTCGAGAAGACGAAGCCCGTCGATCCGTTCGTGCTGCTCGGCATCGCGAACCAGGCCACGCTCGACGACGTGAAGGCCGCGTTCCGCAAGAAGGCGCTCGAGCACCATCCCGATCGCGGCGGGACCGCCGAGGCGTTCATGGCCATCAAGCGTGCGTACGACGCGATCGTGAAGCGCCGCCTCCGCCGCCGCGCCTAGCCGGCGCCTACGGCTTGTGGGCCAGGCGCTTCTTCGTCTTGTCGGCGAGCTCGACCTCGATCCAGGTCTCGCCGACGCTCGTGACCTGCACGTCGCCGAACTTCTTGTGGATGACGGTCTGCCCGAGCTCGAAGTGCGAGTCGGCGGAGTAGGGGGCGGGCCCCGCGGGCTTCAGCGAGACGGCCGCGGCGTCGGCCGAGGCCTCCGGCGGCACGAGCACCTTGCGGAGCGCGTCCACGATGTTGCGGCGCTGCTGCGGACCGAGGTGGTACTCGGACGTGAGCGCGACGCGCGCGAGAAGCTCCTCTTCGCTCGCCGCGAGGGCATCGAAGATCGGTGCCGACTCCTTCGGACCCACCGCCCACGCGAGGCCGCGCGCCGCCTCGGGCACGCGATGCTGATCGCCGAACGTCTCGCCGCGAGCGGCGGTGCAGGCCTTCGCCGCCGCCTTGCACTCGCCGAGCGCGTCGACCGATTTCGTGGCGAGCCACGACTCGACCGCCTCGAGCGCCTTCTGGGGACGCGGGTCGTCCTTCCGGCGCGAGGCCCACTCGGGCACGAGCAGGGTGCGGACCACCTCGATGCCCGCGCGGAGGAGGTCATCCCTCTCCACGCCTTCCAGGCTCTCCGCCCAGACGGCTTTCGGCAAACCTTTGACCGGATCTCCTCGCATGACGAGGAGCTTGTCGAGCTTCGCGACGAGCGTGGCGCGTTCCACGAGATCGACCCTATCACGATGCGGGAGAAAGGAGTCCCCATGGCTTGACTCAGGCCTGAGTTACGGTCAGGTTTCCGGGCGGCAACGATGGGAAACCTCGCCTTCACGCGGACTTCGGTCGCCCTCGTCCTCCTTCTAGCGCTCCTGGCGATCGCGGCGTGCTCGTCGACGGACCCGGAGACCGCGCCTGCCGGCCCGGCGCCCTCGCCGCCGCCGCCCTCGACCACCGCTCCCACGCCGACCCCGCCCGGCACCACCACCACGCCGCCCGGCCCCGCCGTGACTTCGGTTCGCGTGCACTATGCAAGTAGCGCGAGTGGCGCGGCGCTCCCCGGCGCGATCTCCCTCCGCGGATCGGCCGCGCCGCTGTCGTGGACCGCGAGCGCCGCGACGGTGAGCGACCAGCCGGGGCTCTACACGTGGTCGGCCAAGGACCTGAAGACCGCCATCGAGCTGAAGCCGATGCTCGGCGAGACCTGGTCTCGCGGCCCGAACTACAAGGTCGAGCCGGGCAAGACCGTCGACATCTACCCGCGCTTCGTGGAGAGCCGCGGCGCGGTCACGAAGCGGTATCCGGCGTTCGTCTCCCAGAAGCTCCCCAGCACGCGCGGGATCTGGGTCTACCTGCCGCCCACGTATCTCGAGAACACCGAGGCGCGCCTCGGCGTCCTTTACATGCACGACGGCGCGAACCTCTTCGACCCCGCGCTCGCCTTCGGCGGCAACGAGTGGAAGGTCGACGAGACCATGGACGCCGGCGCCGAGGACGGGAGCATTCGCGAGGCCATCGTGGTCGGCATCGGGGGCACCGCGGCGCGGATCTCGGAGCTGACGCCCACCGCCGATCCGCAGAACGGCGGCGGCCGCGCCGACGACTACCTCGCCATGCTGACCGACGAGATCAAGCCGCTCATCGACAAGGAGCTCCGCACCGTGCCGGCCCGCGAGCAGACGGCGATCATGGGCTCGTCACTGGGGGGCCTGGTCAGCGCGTACGCCGGCGTGCACCACGCCGACGTCTTCGGCCTCGTCGGCGAGATGAGCCCCTCCACGTGGTGGGACGGCACCGTGATCCTCGGTGTGGTCTCGAGCACCAAGACCCAGCCCGCCAGGCCGCTCCGCGTCTACGTCGACAGCGGCGACTCGGGCGTGAGCAACGACGACGTGGTGAACACCACCGAGCTCGCCGCGCGCTACCGCAGCGTTGGCTACAAGGACAAGCAGGACCTCCTGCACGTGGTCCAGGCCGGCGCGCAGCACAACGAGATCTACTGGTCGCAGCGCCTCCCGGCAGCGCTCGCCTTCCTCCTCGGCCCGCGCCCCTAGAGAGCACGAGAGCGCGAGCAACGCGCGAGCTGGCAGAGCCGTGACGGCGCTCCCGCCCGCGCGGACGCTAAGCTAGCGGCGCCTTGATCCAACATGCAGCTACAGGCCTCTACACGTACGCGGAGTTCGCGCTCGTGCTCGCGACCTTCACGCCCATCATGGCGGTCTCCTCGCTGCGCCATCGCGGCGATCCGACCCAGCGCATCCCCGGGCGGTGGATGCGGCGCCTCGGGCGTACCGCGAGCCGCCTCACGCCGCTGTGGCGGTTCGAGATCGAGGGCGAGCGCCCTGCCGATATCGATCATCGCCCGTACGTCGTAGTGGCCAACCACGAGTCGCTCGCCGATCCCTTTCTGCTCTCGTGGCTCCCGTGGGACATGCGCTGGGTCGCGAAGGCTGAGCTCTTTCGTCAGCCGCTGACCGGGCCGGCCATGCGCTTCAGCGGCGACATCCCGATCCAGCGCGGCGAGGGAGAGAGCGTGCGCTCGATGATGGACGAGTGCGCACGCGCTCTGGCCGGAGGCATCTCGGTGATGATGTTCCCCGAAGGCACCCGCTCCAGCGGCGGCGAGCTGCTCGCCTTCCGCGATGGCGCCTTTCGGCTCGCGCTCGCCGCCGGTGTTCCCATCTTGCCGGTGGCGCTCGCGGGCACGCGCCAGATGCGCCCCAAGCACTCCCGGTGGTTCGGCAAGGCTCACGCGTGCGCGAAGATCCTCGCGCCGATCTCGACCGAGGGCATGACCTCCGAAGACACCGCCCTCCTGCGCGATCGCGCGCGCGACGCCATCGCCGCGGCCCTCCCCGATCTGCGATCGCGCTACGGCACCGGCGACGCGCCGTGACAGGGGCCACGCGGTAGCCGCGGCGCTGCGTCGTTTGCGGTACGATTCCGTGGTGTGGAGGCGGAGCCGCGGGTGAGGTCACGTTCGAGGACAATGGTCGCCTGGTCGTTCGTGCTCGCGCTGGCGAGCGCGGGCGCCGTCGCTTGCTCGGCGCTGGTGGGGGTGGAGGACGTCCGCCTGCAGAGCAGGCCCGACGGCGCCGTGGTCGACGACAGCGGCGAGGATTCCGACGTCGACCCCGCGATCGACGCCTCCTCGCCGCCCGAGGCGAGCGTGCAGCTCGCGCTCGGCTACCTCCACTCGTGCGCGCGTACCAACGACGGCAAGGTGCGCTGCTGGGGCTACAACGGGGCCGGGCAGCTCGGTGACGGCATCTCCTTCGATGCCGGAGCGCGTTCGCCCGCCCTCGTTCCGCAGGAAGTACCAGGGATCAACGACGCCGTGCAGCTCGCGTCCGGGCTCTCGCACTCGTGCGTCGTGCATCGCAACGGGGCGGTATCGTGCTGGGGCCTCAACTCGTTCGGGCAGCTCGGCGACGCGACCGAGAACCGCTCCTCGTCGCCGGTGGACGTCATCGGCGTGACCGACGCCGTCTCGGTCGCCTGCGGTACGAGCTTCACGTGTGCGCTGCTGAAGGGCGGAACGGTCTCTTGCTGGGGCGCGAACTATTCGGGCCAGCTCGGAGACGGGACGAAGATCGATCGGCCGACCGCCGCGGCGGTCTCGCAGCTCAGCGGCGTGAGCGCGCTCGCCGCGGCCGAGAACCACGCGTGCGCGATCGTGACCGGCGGCACCGTGAAGTGCTGGGGCAAGAATGCCGACGGTCAGCTGGGCAACGGGTCGACCGTCGAGAGCCTTGCCCCCACGCCGCTCGCATCGCTCGCCAACGTCGCGCAGATCGTCGCTGCGTCACGCTTCACGTGCGCGCGCCTCGCCTCGGGACAGGTCAATTGCTGGGGAACGAACGAAAGCGGCCAGCTCGGCACCGGCAGCGCGAACGTGGCGCCCAATCCTTCGCCGGCGATCACGAACGTGGCGGACGCGGTGTCGATCTGGGTCGGCTACGACCACGCGTGCGCCGCGCGCCGCACCGGCGACGTCGTGTGCTGGGGCGCCGCCGGCTCAGGCCAGGTGGGGTCGGGGTCGGTCCCGGCCGATGCGTCGATCCCCCGCCCGACCGCGGTCGTGGGCGTCAGCGGCGCGCTCGATGTGTCCACCGGCGGCGACCACTCGTGCGCGACGACGCGTACCGGCGCCGTGTTCTGCTGGGGCAACAACGTCTTCGGTCAGGTCGGCGACGGGACCACGCAGCGCGCGTACGCCGCCGTCCCGGTGCAGACCTTCCCCTAGGAGTGTGGTGTTTTTCGCCGATGCCGGCGCGATACCGGCGTCGGTCCTCCTCTCCGTACAGGAGTACGGTTCGTCGGCCCTCCTTGGTCTCGCTTGGCCTCGGCGAAAACCACCACACCCCTAGTTTGAGTCAACTCAGGACGGGTCTCGCTCCTCTTCCGCCTCTTCCGCCTCTTCCGCCTCTTCCGCATCGGCCTTCTTGCGCGCGGCCACCCGCTCCTTGCGCATCCGCTCCTCGCCCTCGGCGCGCTCACGGAGATGATTGATGGTGCCGCCGATCGGCGCGTCGCAGGAGCGGCACTCGGTGTCCTCGACCTTCAGGGAGGTCTCGCACGTCCCGCACACGTCGTCGCGCTCGCGCGAGCCGAAGACCGCGCCCGCCGCCGCGCCGAGCGCCACCATCGCGCCCGCGGCCATCGGCTCACCCGTCACGCGCAGCGCGAGCGCGCCGAGTCCAGCGCCGCCCAGCGCGCCCAGCATCGCGCGCCCGGTGACGCGCGTGCGCCGGACCCGCAGCACCGGCGCGCCCCTCTTGCGCCGACCCCCGAAGCGCACTGGCTTCGGATCCCGGTCGTCCACGAGGTCGGTAGGGCGCATGCGGCCTCCCAACGTTGACGCGATCGCCTGCAGAGTGCAAGACGTGATGATGGCCGCCTTCGGAGCGAGCGACGTCGTCGTCCGTCACGCGCGCCGCTCGCGGCGCGGGACCGCGATGGTCGTCGGGGTGCTCCTGCCGGTCGCGCTCGGCGTCGTCGAGCTCGCCGACGAGGCGAAGGCTCGCGCGCTGGTCTCGGCGCTGGACCTCGATGCCGACCGTCACGTCGCGACGTTCTCGGTCGAGGAGGATCCGCTGCGGAGCCGCGCGCGGTGGCTCGCCGCGCGCGCCGCGATCGCCGGCGGCGGGCTCGGGGTCACCCTGATCGTCCTCGGGCTCGCGCGTCGCGACGAGCTGTTCCTGCTCGCGGCGGTTCCCGCGCTGCTGGTCTACGCGCTGCTGCTCCCGCGCGCCCGCCTGAGCGTCGACCTCGCGCTCGGCTGAGGCGGTCTGACGCTCCACCATCGCGGTCGCCTCCGGTCCATCGCGCTCTCGGCGATCGGCGAGGTGCGCAGCGTGAAGAACACCGCGAAGCTCCGCCTCCTGGACGGTGAGGAGCTCGTTCTTCGCTTCGGGAGCGATGCCCACGAAGAGGCCGGCGTCCAGCACGCAGCGTTCGCGCTGCGCATGCGCCAGACGCTCGCGAGGCATGACCGCGCCCACGAACCTAGCGAGGCGCTGCTCGCGCGCGGCCAGCGTGACTGCGCGTCGTGGTCGCGCGAGCTGCGTTCGATCGCGCAACCCGACGAGGGCTACCGCGTCGCTGCGATGCCCGAGGAGGCGCTGTGGCGGATCGCCGAGAGAGCCGCAGCCGAGCCCACCGCGCGCGTCGGCGCGCTCGTCGCCCAGTGCGCGCGCCTCGACGACGACGCTCGCCAGCGCTGTCGCGAGCTCGCCGAGCGCACCGCGCAGCGTGACCTGCGCGCGGCGCTCGAGGCTGCGGCCGAGGGCGCGGAGGCGGAGGCCATCATCGCCGCCTACGACCGCGCATCGAGGAGCTAGGATCGCGCATCATGGACATCCACGGCGAGACCGATCCCCGCTTCGAGCGCGTCCGTGAGGCCTTCGCCGCGACCTTCACCGCACCGACCGAGCTCGGCGCCGCGCTCGCCATCACGCTCCATGGCCGGCCGGTCGTCGATCTCTGGGCGGGCTCGATGGATGGCCCGCGCCTCAAGCCCTGGCAGCGTGACACGCTCGTCACGGTCTTCTCGACGACCAAGGGCCTGACCGCGATCTGCGCGCATCGCCTCGTCGATCAGGGGCTGCTCGATCTCGATGCGCCGGTCGCGACGTACTGGCCCGAGTTCGCGGCCGCAGGGAAGGAGCAGGTGCGCGTGCGCTCGCTGCTCGATCACCGCGCCGGGCTGGCCGCCATCCGCCAGCCGCTCCCGCCCGATGCGATGTTCGACTGGCCGCGGATGACCGCCGCCCTCGCCGCGGAGGAGCCGTGGTGGACCCCCGATTCGGACCACGGTTACCACGCAGTGACCTACGGCTGGCTGGTCGGCGAGGTGATCCGGCGCGTGAGCGGCAAGACCGTGGGCGCGTACCTTCGCGACGAGATTGCCGGACCGCTGGGGCTCGATCTGCACATCGGCCTCGCCGAGTCCGAGGACGCGCGCTGCGCCGACGTGCGGCCCGGGCCGCGCCCGCCGCCCGGCGAGGAGACGCTCTTCGATCGCATCCTCAAGGAGCCCGAGGGCATGCCCGCCAAGGCGTTCATGAACCCGATGAGCATGCTCGTGCCGGGCGTGCTCTCCTCGCGCGCGTGGCGCGGCAGCGAGGTGCCTTCGGTGAACGCGCACGTCACGGCGCGCGCCGTGGCACGTCTCTACGGCGCGCTCGCCTGCGGCGGCGAGCTCGACGGCGTGCGTGTCCTCTCGCCGGAGTCGATCGCGCGCTGCGGGGCGGAGCGTTCGCACGGGCTCGATCGCACGCTGGGCGTGACGAGCCGCTTCAGCCTCGGCTTCATGCTCTCGCAGCCGCACGAGTCGTTCGGCCCCAACCAGACGAGCTTCGGCCACCCCGGCGCCGGCGGCTCGCTCGGCTACGCCGACCCGGTCGCCGGGGTCGGCTTCGGCTACGTCATGAACCGCATGGGCACGCACATCCTCCTCGACCCGCGCGCGAAGGGCCTGATCTCCGCCCTCTACGCCTGCCTCGGTTAGTCCTCTTGCTTCCACGCCAGCTCGAGCATCGTGCGCTCGTCGCGGCGCCATGACTTCTCGCGCAGCACGGCGTGGATCGAGGTCGCGCCGGCCAGCTCGAGGAGACGCTCGAAGAAGCCCATCGTCTGATAGGAGGCCGCCTCCTCGGCGACCGCGCCCATGAAGTAGTGGATGATCACATGCGCGTGATCGTCGACGAGCGTGGGGATCTCGATGGCCTCGAAGTCGAAGTAGGTCGCGCGCTGCACGCGGAAGCGCATCATCGTCTCGACGGGGTTGCCTTCGGCGACGAGGTTGGGGAGCGCGTAGCGGAGCTGGTCGGCCGACAGGCGGCCCCACATGCGTACCGCCTCGGGGTCCTCGCCCGCGATCTCGCGCAGGATGGCGTTGCCGAGGCGCTCGAACGTTTCCATCGGATACCAGTCGAGCGGCTCGACCGGCGTGCGGAGGTAGAAGAGATCCTCGCGCTCGACGTGCTTCGTCCAGTCGACGCCCTTGTGACTACGGATCATTCGCACGTAGTCGGCGAACAGAAGGCCCTTCACGTTGCGCGTCGTCATGGCTGCGGAGATTGCCTCGAGAACTGGCCTGGTGAGCAGGCCATCTCTCCGACACTACACTCCTTCGCGATGGAGCACCGCGACAGCGTCGGCAACCGCGGGCGCCTCGGTCCGGGCTTTGCCCAGTGGATGACGGCCGGCCGCGGCATCGTCCACTCGGAGATGCCCAAGCAGGAGCGCGGCCTGATGTGGGGCTTTCAGCTGTGGGTGAACCTCCCGCGCGCCCGCAAGATGATGCGGCCGCGCTACCAGGACATCCCGCGCGCGCATTCCCGAAACGGTCATCGATGGCGCGAAAATGCCTGTGGTCGCGGGCCGCGCGGTCGGGCTCACCGGGCCGGTCGACGGAATCGACGTCGACCCGGTGTTCCTCGACGTCGCGGTGGAGCGCGGCGTGCGCTTCACCACGCCGCTCCCGCCCGGGCACAACGCCTTCTTCTTCGTGACCGAGGGCGCGGTGCGGCTCGGGCCCGGGCGCGCCGAGGTGCGGCGCGGGCAGCTCGCCGTGCTGGGGCGCGGCGAGCGCCTCACCGCCACCTGCGACGCCGCCGCGGGGCGCATCCTCGTGATCGCGGGCCGTCCGCTGGGCGAGCCGGTCGCGCGCCGCGGGCCGTTCGTGATGAGCACCGACGAGGAGCTACGTCAGGCCTTCGACGACTACCGATCGGGCCGGCTCGTCGGCGGCTGACACGCGACCTTCGCGATCGTCGTCGCGCCGTTGCCGTCGGTCCAGGCGAACGCAAGCCCTTCGGGCATCTGCGTGACGCGGAGGTCGGTGAACGACGAGGCGGTCGCGAGGTCTGCTGCGGCGCCTAGCGCTCCGCCCGGCCCGACCGGAGCGATGCGGAGCGTGAGGCCGCTCGCGACCGACCGGACCCATGCGACCACGAACGAGCCGTCGGGCAGGCGTGCCGTCGTGGGGCTGCCGCTGACGATCGGATCGTCGACCGCCATCTCCGGCGCGGTGAATGCGCGCGCCTCGGGCCGGTAGGTGGCGCGCGCGAGGCGGACCCTGGGGGTCCGCGCGTCGAGCCAGAACAACACCGCGACCTCACCGGCGAAGGCGAGCCACGTCGGCGTCGCAATCGGCAGCGCTTCTACGGGCTCGCCCACGCGCTCCAGGTGCTCGTCGAAGAGCGCGAAGTGCGTCTTCTCTTCCACGCTGTAGGCCACGGCGAGACGCGCCTCCGTCGCAGCGATGGTCGGACTGGACACGTTCGACGCGCCCTCGACGAGCCGCATGCTGCGCGCGCTGAGGAGATGGAGCGTGGCGCCTTCGGGAGGCTCGCCGCGCGTCGCATAACCCGAGGTGAGGAGCGTGACCATCTCGGTGCCGAACGTGGTGAACGCCGTGGCCCGCACGTTGTTGCCGAGCGAGGCCTGCACCATCGATCCGTCGTTGCCGATCATCACCAGGTTCGTGCGTCGCGCATTTCCCGCGGAAGCCATGGAACCGATGAGGTAGAGCGCCGGGTTGCCGTCGAGCGTGGTGCCGCGCGAGCGCCAGCGGTCGAAGCGCAAGATGGAGAGCACCTCGGGTGCTCTCACGACGGGCGCGAAGCCGCCCTCCGTCTCCCGTTCCACTGCCAGCCCGGTCGCCGCGTGACGCACGAACAGCAGCGCGTCGTTGGGAAGGACCGAAACCGCATCGGTGACCGGCGTCTGCCGTTGGCGGGTCGATACGACCCGGCACGGGAAGGGCGGGATCACCAGCGCAGCGTCGAGCGCCGCCCGGGGGGCCTTCGCGCTACGCCGAAGCCGCAGACCCCCCGCGATGAGCAGCAGCGTCGTCGCGGTGAGGACGCTCATCAGCCACCATCGGCCCGCGCGCGAGGGTGAGACGGCGATCGCGGCGGGCTTCACCTTCGTCTCGAGCGCCGCCACGATCGCTGCCATCGAAGGAAAGCGGTCCTCCTTGCGCGGCTCGAGCGCGCGCGCGATGGCCGCAGCGACCGGCTCGGGTAGGTCGGGCACCTTGGTGAGCAGCTCGGTGCGCCGCATCGCGCTCGCCGCGCCGTCGGGCGCGCCGTCAGCCTCGGAGCTGACGGTCGGCTGCTCCGCCGAGACGTGCGAGCCGCAGAGCAGCTCGAACGCGACGAGCCCCCACGCGAACTCGTCGGTACGCGGGTCGGTGGCGAGGCCGGCGTGCTGCTCCGGCGCCATGTAGCGGGGCGTGCCGAGCCGGCGTCCCGCGTGCGTGCGCAGGGAAGAAGGGCCCTGCGGACCGGCATCGGCATGGTCGCCTTCCTCGTCGTCACGCTTCGCGATGCCGAAGTCGAGCAGCTTCAGCGTGCCGCTATTGCACACGAACATGTTCTCGGGCTTCACGTCGCGATGGACGAGGCCGCGCTCGTGCGCCGCCGCGAGCGCGCGCGCGGCCTCGAGGAGCCAGCGCAGCTTGTCTTCGACCGAGGCCTGGCCGCGGTCGAGGACGTCGCGCAGCGTCCGGCCCTCGAGCAGCTCCATCGCGATGAACACCTCGCGGTCGGCCTCGCCGACCTCGAAGATGGTCACGGTGTTGGGATGCGTCAGCGCCGCGGCGGCGCGCGCCTCGCGGAGCACGCGCCGCATGCCCTGCGTGTCGCCGTCGGTCTGGCGCGTGTGCAGAACCTTGAGCGCCACGGCGCGGTCGAGCATTGGATCATGGGCGCGGTACACGTCGGCCATGCCGCCCGAGCCCAGCTCGGCGTCGATGCGGAAGCGGCCGATGCTCCGCCGCACCACGACGATCGGTCCGTCGGCCCGCGGCAGGGTCGGTGCCGCGGCGTCCTCGGTCAACGCGTGCGCGACGCGCGCGCGCTCGTCGTCGTCTTCGGGACCCGTCGTCACGTCGCCATGGTAGCGCGCTCAGCGCGCGGCGAGAGCGATCTGCGCGCCGGTGCCGGTGAGCGCGCGCTCCACGGCGGACTTCGAGAGCTCGGGCTCGGTCTCCCAGCGCAGCTCGATGGCCTGGCGCGCGTCGATCCGCAGGATGGCAGCGGGCTGCGGCCTCGCGCTGACGGTGACGAGCGACGAGAGCGGTACCCTCCGTACCACGAGGCCTGGCCCCATGAGCGACTCGGCGCGCACGCTCTCCTCGTCGCCGATGCGAACCAGCACGCCGTCGACGTCGATCCCGCCGCTGGCGGCGCGCACGAGCTGGAGCACCTCGCTCGGCGCCACCGCGGCCGCGGCCGCCAGCTGGCGGTCGACAGTGATGTCGAGGACGGGGGCGAGCGCCGCGTCGTGTCGCTCCGCGGTCCCGATCCCCACGACCGCGGCGAGCCGCGCCTCGACCTCCCTCGCGCGCGCCGCGAACGCCTCGGGCGCCTCACCCCCATCGTTGCGCAGGGTGACGGTGAGGACGGGCGGCGGAGCGAACGGCGAGGCGCGGACGCCGCGCCAGGTCACGCCGGGGAGGTCGCGCGCCATCCGCTGGCGGAGGTCGGGGACGAGCGCCTTGGCGGCGCTTCCGTCGAGCGTGATCAGGAGCTCGAGCACATCGTCGCGGGACGCGTGGCTCGTCACGAGCACGCCCATGACGCCTGGCGCGCCGCCGACGGTGGCGATCAGGCGGGCCGCCACGTCGCGGATTCCTTCGTGGGGAGTCGCGACCGCGATCACGAGGGTGCGCCCGGGCGCCAGCCAGCGGCCCGCGGCGCCGGCCTCGCGGATCTCGGCCTCGACGGCGGTGGTCACGGCGGCCCGCTGCGCGCCCTGCTGAAGCGTGATCCGCGCGAGCACCTCGCGCTCCGCGAGGCCTCGCGCCTCGCACCCGGTGCTCACCCGCTCGGCGACGAGGGTGGCGACGTCGCTCAGCTTGATCGGGGGTACGGCAGCCCCGATCGCCGCGCCCGCGAGCCGATCGCGATCGGGGATTTCCCCGCGACCCCGCGGCGGGAGGCGATCGGGACGCGCCGTGGTCTCGACGGCGCGGAGGACCGCTGCGAGCTCCACGCCGGTCGCGGCGAGGCGCTGGGGATCGACCTGCACGCGCAGCTGATCGCGCGTGTCGCCGCAGGCCTCGACCGACGCCACGCCCGGGAGGCGTTCGACCCGCTCGCGCGTGCGCGCGTCGCCGATCAGCCAGAGCGGGGCCGGGTCGACGGTCGCCCGCGTGACGAGCGGTACATCCGCGTCCGGGGGCAACGTCATCCGAGCAGCGACCAGCGACTCGCGGACGCGCTGCGCGGCGTCGAGGCTGTCGATTCCGGGAGCGAAGCTGCAGGCCACGAGCACGGTGCTGGCGCGCGACTCGCTCCGCAGCCGCTCGAGCCCCTCGAGGTTCGCGAGCGCCGCCTCGATCGGGATCGTGATCGCCCGCTCGTTGTCCTGCGGCGAGCCCTGATGGACGACCGTCACCACCACCGTCTCCGCGGGTCGGCGGGTCGGTAGCACGCGCCAGATCAGCAGCCCGACCACCACGCACGCCACGATCCCCGCCACCGACGCCAGGGTGACGCGGCGGCTCACTTCGGGAGGCTCGCGAGCAGGCGTGTCATGCGCTCGCCTTAGCGCGCGGGCCGCCCCGGATCAAAGCTCGTTGCATGGTCCGCGCCCCCGTGGCAAGCCTGGCGCCCGTGAAATCCCGTACCGCTCCCGTTGCGCTGGTCGCTTCGTTCGTGCTCGCGGCCTGCTCCTCGCCGTCGCCCGCCGCGCCGGCGCCCGTCTGTCCTGCGGCTGCGCCGGCGCCCGTGGTCAGCGCGCCGCCGGTACCGGCGCGCAAGGTGAACGTCGACGAGGTCGTGAAGGAGCTGGTCGCGGCGTACAACGCGCGCGAGCCCAAGAGATCCTTCGCGCTGATGAACGCACCGATGCAGAGCGCGCTGCCGCTCGACAAGGAGCCGGCATGGATCGACGGCATGCTCTCCAAGGGCGCGCTCGTCGAGACGCGGCGCGTGGGCGATGAGGGGCCGGCGCACGGCATCTACGAGGTCCGCGCGGAGCGGGGCGCGTTTCGCCTCGAGGCGCACCTCGATGCCGACGGGAAGATCAGTGGCCTCCAGGTGAAGGAGCTGGTGGTGCCGCCCGCCGTCCCGCTGAGCACGCTACCGCTCGCGCTGCCGTTCAAGGGCGAGTGGCTCGTGCTGTGGGGCGGCGACACGCTCACGCTCAACGCGCACGTGAACAACCCGAGCCAGCGGCGCGCCGCCGATCTCGTGAAGGTCGACGCCGAGGGCAAGGACCGCAAGGGCGAGGGCAAGAAGAACAGCGACTACCTCTGCTTCGGCGCCGAGATCCTCGCCGCAGCCGACGGCACGGTGATCGGGGCGGTCGACGGCGTGGCCGACAACGAGCCGGGGCAGATGAACCCCTACTTCGTGCCCGGCAACTCGGTCACCCTCGCGCACGAGGGCGGCGTGCATTCGATGTACGGACACCTCCAGCTCCACACGCTCAAGGTCCGTGAGGGCGCGAAGGTCAAGCGCGGCACGGTCCTCGGGCTGTGCGGCAACTCGGGCAACTCGAGCCAGCCGCACCTCCACTTCCAGCTCCAGGACGGCCCGCGGCTGGAGTCGAGCTGGGGCGTCGAGGCGAGCTTTCCCGAGGTCCGCCTCACGCGCGACGGCAAGACGAAGCAGGCCTCTGGGTACACCTTCCTCAAGAACGACCGCATCGCGCCGCCGCGCTGATCATGGCCCGGCCTACGCGAACCGAGAAGCGCACCACGCGCGACCGGATCGTCGACTCCGCCATCACGCTCTTCAACGAGCAGGGCGTCTCGACGGTGACGACGAATCACGTCGCCGAGCACGCGGAGATCAGCCCAGGAAACCTCTACTACCACTTCGCCAACAAGGAAGAGATCATCCGCGAAGCGTTCGAGCGGGTGAACGACGCCGCCGATGCCATCTGGAAGCCACCGGCGGCGGGGACGCTCCCCAGGGCCGACGTGCAGTCGTTCCACGCGATCCTGGTCGGGAACCTCGAGCTCTTCGGCAGGTTCGCGTTCCTGGCGCGCGAGCTACCGGCGCTGCTACGCGCGGATTCGCTCCTGCGTGTCCGGTACACGGAGATCGCGAGCCGGCGCATGCGCGAGCTCGAGGAGCTCCTGCGGCCGTTCATCAAGGCCGGGCTCCTCCGCAACCTCGACGACCCCGAGGATCTGCGCGCGCTCGTCGAGACGGCGTGGGTGATCGGCCTGTTCTGCATCCCTTACGCCGAGACCAGCGACGGCGCGGCCACGCCGCGGACCGCGAAGGCCCGCGCGGCGCGGCTCCATGAGGCGATCGAGCGCGGCGCGCTCCTCGTGCTGCACCTGCTGCGTCCCTATCTCGAGCCGCTCGCCTACGTCGGGCTGGTGGTGCTGGTGCGGAGCCAGTTTGGCGCCCTCAAAGAATAGCTGAAGCGACTAGTTGCAGAGACTAGTTGTGTCGACTGAAGGCCGTCCGCCGGTGTAAGTTTCACCGGTTGCATCGAAGTCGATTTTTCGAGAACGGAGATCGGAGTGACGGACGACGTCGAAGCAGTCATCGTAGCCGTGCTGGCGGCCGCGCCGCGCGGCCAGCAGGTGACCGCGCTCTGCGCGAAAGGGGATGCGCTCTTCGCCAGCGGCGAGCTCGATACCGCGCTCGGGTGCTTCGACTACGCGGTCCGGCTCGACGTGAGCCATGCGGCTGGCTGGGTGGGGCGCGCGCGGATCCTGAGCCGCCGCCGCCGGGACAACGAGGCGCTCGGCTGCATCAATCGCGCGCTCGACGTCGATCCTCGCCATGCCGACGCGCTCGTACAGAAGGGGCATATCCTGCACGGCCGCGGCCTCATGGTGGAGGCGCTGGCCGCCTACGAGGCCGCGCTCGGCTCGGGCGCTGGCGCCGACGCCCGCGAGGGACGCGTCGCGGCGATGGCCGCCCTCGGTCGCAGAGAGCGGGCTGCCGCGCCGGCGGCGCCCGCCCCGCCCGCCGCGGCCCACGCAACGCCCGAGAAGCGGAAGTCGGGCCGGATCAGCGGTCGCGTCGACATGCGCTCCGAACGAAAGAGCGTCCGCGAGGAGGCCCCCAAGAGCGTGCGCGGGGATCGCAAGAGCTTCACGAGCGATCCGCTGGTCGCGAAGAAGAGCGACCCTTCGATGGTGCTCGGCCCCCGCGCGAGCCTCGTACCGAAGCGGCCCTCCATGACGATCCCGGCCGCCGCGCGGCTCACCCAGGCCGAGGAGGATCTGCTCACGATCGACGAGGCGCGCGCGCTCTCGCTCGCCGACCGGCACGTCGAGGCGCTGCGCAAGCTGGAGCCGGTGGCGAAGCGCTGTCCGTCCTCGCGCGAGGCGTGGTCGCTGCGCGGGCATATCCTGTTCATGCTCAAGCAGTTCGACGCAGCCTATGCCAGCGGCGAGCGGGTCACGCGGATCGATCCGACGGATCAGGACGCGCTGAAGCTCATGGTCCGGGTGCTCACCGCGACCAACAAGGACGTGCGCGCGCTCGAGACCGCCGACCGGCTCCTGGTGCTCGCGCCGCAGGACCCGGAGGTCCATCGGCTGCGTGCAGACTGCCTGGTCGCAGCGATGCGCCACGGCGAAGCGGTGATTTCCTACGAGCACGTGCTCCTGCGGATCCCCGATGACGCGTCGGCCTGGGTCGCGCTCGGGCGTACGCTCCGCCAGCTGCGCCGGGCGGGCGAGGCGCGCGTCGCGCTCGGCAAGGGCCTGGCGCTCGCCGAGGCGATGGGCGCCGTCGATCTCGCGTCGCAGGCGCGCGATCTGCTGGCCAAGCTTCCGCCGTCCAGCCGCTGATCAGCGCGTGTTGGCGCGCGTCGACGCGGGCTCGTGCTCCTCGTACAGACACGCCTCGCAATCGCGCCCGGCGTCCTTGGCCTCGTAGAGTGCGCGGTCGGCGAGCGCGATGACCTCGGCGGTCGTCCACGCTCCGATCACCGTGGCCACGCCCACGCTGATGGTGACGTGCGAGCGATCGCCGGCGTCCGCATGGGGAAGGGCCAGCGCCGAGATGGCCCCGCGCACTCGCTCGGCCATGGTCCTCGCGCCCTCGGCGGAGGTGCCGGGCAGCACCAGGGCGAACTCCTCACCGCCGTAGCGCGACGCATGGTCGGCCGGTCGGCGGGTCACGCCCTCGAGCGCGCGCGCTACCTGCGCGAGGCAGGAGTCCCCCTGCTGGTGCCCGTAGTGATCGTTGTACCGCTTGAAGTGATCGACGTCGGCGAGAAGGAGGGAGAGCGGCTCTCCGCTGCGCGCCGCGCGCGCGATCTCGGCGGCGATGCGATCGTCGAAGGCGCGCCGGTTGCCGAGGCCGGTGAGCGGGTCGGTGGTGGCGAGGCGCTCGAGCTCGCGCGCCATGGCCACGCGCTCGGTGATGTCGACGGCGAATCCGCACACGCCGATCGGCGCTCCGTCCGGGCCGGGAATGGGGAAGCGGACGCCTGCGAAGTCGCGCGGGCCCTCCGGGGTGGGCACGGCGTACGACTCGCTCTCCACGCGCACCCCCTCGAGCACGCGCCGGTCGCTCGCCATGAAGCGCGCGGCGAGCGGGGCAGGGAAGACCTCGGGGTCGGTCCGGCCCATCGCGCTCTCGTGGGTGACGCCAAAGAGCCGGAAGCCGTAGGGGCTGCCGTACAGGTAGCGGCTGTCGCGATCCTTCACGTAGAAGATGGCAGGGATATGCGCGAAGACGGTGGCGAGCTGCGTGCGCTCGCGGGCGAGCTCCGTCTCCAGCTCCTTCACGCGGGCCCGCAGCTTCGCGAGCTCGTCGTCGTCGGCTTCGTCCGCCATGGCGCTCCTCTCACGACTGTAGCGCAGACCCGGTCGCTCACGCGCCGAGCTGTGCGAGGAGCCGCTCGATCCGCAGCATCGCCTGGAGATCGCTGGTGCGGTGCGCGTGGTCCATCGCGGCGAAGAGGTGGGTCTGCTCGACCATCAGCCGCGACGGGTGCGTCTCGAGCAGCGAGACATAGTGCTGGAAGACGTCGCCCTGCGAGAGCGAGGTGCGTTTGCGCACCGCGTGCCGGACGACGGCGTGGACCGTGAAGCGCCCGCGCATCGGGGTCTGCACGAGATGGAAACGCTCGAGCGCCGCGAGCGCTTCCTGGCGCACGCGCGTCTGGCGAACACCGGCCAGCTGCGCGAGGGACGCGACGTCGACGCTGTCGCCCTCGATGTGCGCGAGCACGCCCAGCATGCGGCGGCTCGCCGGCGAGAGGCGGCGCCACGCCCACGCGACGAGCAGCGCCACTTCGGGGAGGTCGTCCTCGTGCTCGATCACGTGGACGGTGGCGATGCCGGCGCGCTCGAGGAAGCGGCCCAGCTCGCCGACGCTCGCGCTGCGCGAGACCACGATGGCGTCGGCGATGTCGAGGGCGAGCGGGTTCCACCGGAGCATGCCTGTGAGCTGCGAGACGCGCGGGAAGGCGCTGCGTCCCGACGTGATGAGCGGCGCGGTGACGGGGAAGATCAAGACCCCGGCGAGGAGGCAACGCCGCGCCGTGACCAGGAACGTTGCGGGCGTACCCGACAGCGCATCGAGGAGGCGCGCCATCGCGTCGTCGTCCTCGTGGTTGTCGAGGACGAGGAGGCGCGCGCCGCCCTGCGCGAGGAAGGTGCGCAGCGCGGGTACGAGCGCGTGCCGCTCGCGGCTCGTCCCGAAGCGCAGCGCCAGCATCTCGGCGAGCGTGCGGAAATCCCAGGCGCCGACGCGGAACCAGTGGATGCCGCCCGGGAAGTCGCCGGCGAGGCGATGCGCGAGCGCGGCGGCGAGCACCGACTTGCCGCTCCCTCCGGCGCCGACCAGCGCGAGGCGCGTGGGCGCCGCCACGCGCACCGCGCGCGCGAGCGTGGCCAGCTCCGCGGTCCGGCCCTTGAGGCCGCGCAGCGCGGCGGGGAAGAGGGCTCGCTGGCTTGCGTCCACGATGTGCACCATAGCCTGCACTTCGAGCGCACCGACCGAGGTTCTCGCGGCGGCTGTTACACCAAGAATTGCCGCCAATTCACGCTTTGGGGTGTGGCTCGGCTCTTGCTAATCGACGGGCCATGCGAATGTCGAACGTG
>JAYTBL010000243.1:0-4895 GCA_043736975.1 Polyangiaceae bacterium | reverse complement strand
TACCGCCATTCGCGATCCAGCGCTCGAGGTCGAAGAGGACCCCGTTGGTCGCGAGGATCTCCCCCCGGCCCATGGCGCGCAGCGTCACCACGGCCTCGGGCAGGCGGCCGGCCGAGGCCACACCGCTGGGGCCCACGACACCCCATGGCGCGCAACGGTCATTTGGTCGGTCACGCTGTCCGCTCGATGCGGAGCCGCTCACGATAGAAGGTGTTGGCCGCGCTACGGGTGCTCGGCGCGTGGTTCGGCGGCTCTCGGTCGCGGGACCGGGTCGGACTGCGACCTCGCGGGCTCCTCGAGGTCGCCGAAGGTCTCGCGCACCACGAAGAGCGGCCGGCCCTGCACCTGGGCCAGGATGCGGCCGATGTAGCCGCAGGCGACGCCCGTGACCATCACCTGGATGCCGCCCATCAGCACGACCGCCGTGACGGTCGAGACGTAGCCGGGCGCGCGTAGGCATCATGGGGGGGCGTTCCTAGACGAGCAGCGCGTCGCTGCCACGAGGCTTCTCCGATCGTCCAGGTCGGTCCGTCACCCCACCGGAGTCGCCCTATCGGGGTCACCCCATCGGGGTCTTGCGACCTGGCACCGGGTGCCACTCACGGGCGAGGCTGACTCGACTGTCAGGCCCTTTGAGCGCGTTGGCTGGAGAACGACTCGTTCGCTCGCCTATGCCGGCGCGGCACCCATGCTGCTACTGCCCCACCATGAACGTCTCTCGCTTCCGTCGCGTCCTCCAGGCCGTCCTGCTCTCCGCCGGGCCGTGTGCCACGATCGCGTGCTCGTCAGCCGGCGAGACCGAGATGCCGGAGCGCGCGCAATGCGTCGACCTCAACGCGACCACCCGCTACAGCGCACTGACGCTCGCGCCGGCAGTCGACGGCATCGCCTTTGCCACTCGCACCGGTCCTCGCAACGCTATGGCGATCGCACCTGTTCCCGCGCTTCGTCTCCCTGCGCTCGGTGCTCCGTGCGCGGGCGCAACCGATCGCGAGGCATGTGCAGCCCGAATCGAGACGCTCTTCGCAGATCCGAGCTCGGAGGGCTGGAACGTTGACGACGGCTCATGCCAGTCGTTCCGCGGGTGCCAACGGGCGAACACCCACGACCTCGCCGCCGTCACGACGCGACTCGCGCGTCGCTTCGGAGCAACGCCGCCGACGCCACGCGTCGAGATCACCGCGACGAAGCCCGAGCCGTCTCTCCTCCAGCTCGCGCGCGAGAACGCGGTCGAGGGCTGCGTGCGCGAAGCCTAAGGCGCGCTCGTCGCCGCGCATCAAGCCGCGCACTCTTCGGATGCCAAGGTGCGCGCCGCCTTCACGCGAATCGCCCTCGACGAGGCCGAGCACGCAGAGCTCTCGTTCGCGATCGACGCTTGGATCGCCCCTCAGCTCACCGACGGTGAGCGGCGATGCATCGAAGAGGAGAAGGCGCAGGCCTGGCGCGATCTCGAAGCATCTTGCGACGTCGAGCCCGCCGCCGAGGTCGTCCGGGTCGCCGGCGTCCCGGCAGCGCCCCAGGCGCGTGCACTGCTCGCCAGCCTCTCGTGGGCCGTCGGAGAGTAGTACCCTCGACATATCAAGCCCCATGTCGGCTCGTGCAGGTTCAAGGTCGGCCTGAGCCGCTCCGGTAGCGTCGTTGCACCTCGAGTGATGCAACGTCCGCACCGGTCATCACGATGGCGTCGACGACGTCCAGCGCGTCGGGCGCCGCGCCGTCCCTGCGCCGCCGCTCGGCGCGCGCGGCGAAGAAGAACGCAGCGCCGGTCACGCCGCCGACCAGTCCGAGTCCGAGCAAGGCGCCGAGGAGCGTCACGAGATCATCGCTCATCGAGAAGGTGACGGCCCCCTGATGACGCCGAAGGGCAAGGTGGGTGACATCGCCTACGCCGCCACGCTCATGAGCACCGTCTGGTGGAGCATGGCCGTCGCCATGGCTGCGAGCGCTTCCGAAGGGGCTCATGAGCATCGACGGCACCGTGGAAGGCACCCACCCCCAGGGCCGCGCACAGTTTGAGGTCGACGTGCACCTACGATGTGGTACGTGCGCCCCCATGGCATCGCTTCTCTCGATCAAGACCTTCTTCGTTGCAGCGGTCGTCGTGGGAGGTGCGCTTGCGGTCGGCTGCTCCAGCGAGGCTGGCGACCCAGAGGCCGACGACGACATCAGCGATGAGGCGGCGGACGCGCTGGTCAGCAAGGCCTGCGGAGCTCGCCTCGGCGACACGTGCGGGAAGGGCGAGTACTGCCGCTTCTCGATGAACGCGATCTGCGGCCGAGCCGATCAGACCGGCCGCTGCACGCGGTTGCCCAAGAGCTGTCCTTCGGCCAAGGCGACCGTGTGTGGCTGCGACGGTCGGACCTTCAGGAATGCATGCCGCGCTCACGCCGCCGGCACGTCGGTCCTTTCGCAAGGAGCATGCGCCCCCGTCTGTGATCCGGCGCTGTTCGAGAAGGTCGTCGCGCCGACCCTGGCAGAGATCAAGGGCTTCTGGTCGCGCCGGGAGGTTGTTGGCTACACGGAGACGGTCGAGGAGCTCTCCCTGCGATCAGATGCAAGCTACAAGCTTCGCAAGGTCGTGGGACCGTACTGCACCCCGGGCGGCCTCTGCCCGAAGTTCGTCACGCGCTTCTACCAGAGCCAGGGCACGTTCGACGCGCTGCCAGGCAGCGGCGTCCAGCTCCACCCCGACGCGTTCTCATCCGCGGAGCTGCCAGAGAACTTCGGGGTAGAGAAGAGCTGCGCGCCGTCACTTCGCCTGACGACCACCGAGGGAGGCGTCGCGGTCGTCCTGACGAAGGAAGCCGACCGTTGCGTCGAGGACGCGGAGTGCACCACGAAGAACCTCGGCCCGAACACGCTCGCCTGCATCGTTGGCGAGTCGCCGACCAAGGCTTGCGACGCCGATTCGAGTACCTGCCAGTGGGCTTGCAAGGCCCCTGCCGCCCCTACGACCTGCCCCGCTGGCCAGAAGAAGTGCCTCGCGTGCGGCGCCGCTCCGCCCGACGGCATCTGCCGCGCGTTCGTGTGCGTCGCCGCCGGCGCCCCGTGCCCTCTGTTTCAGTAACGAAGGAACTGAGGCACGAGCCCTGAGCGTATCGGCGCTCAGTCACCCTCGACACCGGGTGTGCTCGCGTGGCGATCGTCCGCGGCGCTGATGCGACCGCCGGCCTGGCGAGGATGCGCGAGCGTTGGGGCCGCCGCGGCGGGATGCGGCGCGCCGGTCGTGGTGTCCGCCGGTCCGCCGCTGCCCCTCCCGGTCGGGGCACTCCCGATGGCGATCCCCGACGGGTACGGCGCCGCGCTCGGGAGCAAGGTGCTGTCGCTCGAAGCATCTACTTCCCTGCGCCGAGGCACTTAGCCTGGAGTCGCCTGCCTTGATCATCCGGCACTCGGCTTGGCGCTCATGGTCACGAAGGACCCGTACGGCAGCCTACTTGCCGAGGTTGTCGTAGTCCGCTTTGCCGCTCCGCCTGGCCGCCGTTCTTGTTCGCGAGGAGCTCCTTCAAGCCGGGCGTGTGGTCTTCACGACGCGCTGAATGGGCTCCGAGCGCTCACGTCCAAGCGTGATGCGAGCTTCCCTTCTTCTGCTTCTTCTTCCGGGTTTTTCCGTCCTCCCTATCTTCCTCGCGGCGTGCTCGGACTCCGCGTCTTCCGTGTCGGGCCCGAACGAGGTCATCCAGCCGGATGGCTCGACGTCCGATGCGGCCGTGCTGCTCGATGCGTCGACCGGTGGAGACTCCTCGATCGCCCCGCCGGACGCCTCCGTGCAGGATGCCGCGAAGCCTCCGCCGAAGATCATCGATCCCAAGCCGCCGCAGGGCTCCTCTCTCTGCAAGAGCGGCACGTTCACGGGCGCGGATGTGCGCGCCGCTTGCGCAGCGGGCAACAACGGCTTCGGATGCGACGGCGTGACCACGAACGGCGGCCGCTACGAGATGTGGTGCACCCCGGTGGGCGCGGGCGTGGCGAATCCGCTGCGCTGGATCTGGGTTCGCTTCGACGACGTGGTCTCGAGCGGAACGCTGGGGCCAGCGTGCGCTCTGGGCTCGGCCTTCAAGGTGATGGGCTTCTATTCGACGGTCGACGCTGACGGGAGGACCGGGTTCGGCCCCACCGGCGTCGGCGCCAACGACCCCGGCGTGCAGTCGTCACGCGCGGGCGTCGACGATCTCACGGGCAATCAGATCGCGGTCTCGAAGAGCTTCGTTGACGCGTACACGACCATCCGGCTCTCCGTCAATGCGCGCTGCCCGAAGGTCGGCGCGGTCGAAGTGAGCCCGATGAAGATGGTGTTCGACTTCTGATCCGGTCGGGTCCGCGGGTCCAGGCGTGGCCACGCGAGGCGGCGTATCCGTGGGCGTGAAGCACATCGAGCCGCAACTCGACGACGCGGAACGCGCACGTCTACACAACCCAGGAGGCCGCCCTGAAGCCGCATGCGCGCTCGCTGGGGCCTCCGCTAGAACACGCATACCCGCTGAGCCAAGGGCACGGTGCTCGAGACGTTCGAGCACTCCTACGAGACGGTCTCGCCCGGCCCCTGGTCGGACGCGAAGGGCCACTGCTTCCCGGGCAGCACGCTCGATCCGCAGGCGCCGCAGTACGCGGTGCCGTGCAAGGGCTCGAACGCCTTCACGTGGGGCGTCGAGGTCATCCTTCCTGCGCGAGCTCGTGCAGAACGAGATCGACGCGGGCGCGACCCGCCTCGACGTGCGCATCGAGCGCGGCCTCGACGGCGCAGTCGCCACCTCGGTGGGCGACGACGGTACGGGCATGAGCCGCGCCGTGATCGAGGGACCGCTGCTCACGCTCTTCGACTCCTCGAAGGAGTCGGACAGCAGCAAGATCGGCAAGTACGGGATCGGCTTCGTCTCGGTGTTCGCGCTCGCGCC
>JAYTBL010000242.1:0-1856 GCA_043736975.1 Polyangiaceae bacterium | reverse complement strand
ACACCGCGCAGGTGGTGTGGCTGGGAGCGGTCCTTCGATCGAGGTTGCCCATACGCATGGCCGGACGGTCGCCCACGGCGCGTGACAATGCCAACTTTTCGGCCTCCGCTGGCGCTTGCCGAGCTGCCCAGGGCGCCCTATTTTTGGGTCCGTGAGCGACTCCGACGACCTCGACCCCTCACGCCCCACCGCCTTCAACAGCGCCGATCCGCCGCGCAACTTCACGCTCTCGATCGACGATCGCGTACGCGCGCTGACCATCGGGGCGCCCGCCTACGCGACGAGGAAGAAGCGGATCGAGGACCTGCAGGTCGCGCACGTGCAAGCGCTGGTCGCGCTCCACGATCAGCTGACCGCGAAGCGCCGCAGCGCAGCCGACGTCGAGCGCGTCGTTCACGACCGGGCGCACGCCGTCGATCTGACGAAGATGAACGCGCTCATCGAGACCCACAACCGGTACTACCCGATCGAGGCAAACCTACCGACGAACCTCCGCACCGGCGACTACCATGTCTACGGCCAGCGATGGATGCCCGAAGAGCCCTGGACCGCGACCCGTCTCCTCGAGCGCGCCCGCGCGATCGTGGCGGCGCGCGACGAGGACTGACGGCGATCGCGGTCGCGATCGCGATCGCGATCGCGATCGCATTGCCAGCGTGCTCGACGACCACGGCGCCCGTGCCGCGGGCGCCGCTCGTGATCACCTTCGACTATCGCTACGACACGCGCGGCTTCTTCGCCGATCCCGCGCGGCGCGCCACCCTCGAGGCCGCGGCGCGCGTGTGGACCTCGCGCCTCCACGACACGTTTCCGCGCACGCCGGCCGGGAGCAAGGTGCTCCTGGTGCAGCCGGAGTCACAGCAGCCGATCATTGTCGAGCTCGCGAGCGAACACGAGGGCATCCTCGTGTTCGTAGGCGCGAACGTCCTCCCCGATCGCGTCGGCGGCCAGGCCGGCCCTGGCGGGACGCCCGGCGGCGAGATCGACGACGCGCGGCGCGCACTCCAGGATCGCCTCTACGCCGAAGACTTCGAGCCGTTCGTCGGCTCCCTCACGTTCTCCACCGAGCCCACCTGGTACGTGGACCCGACGCCCGAGACCGAGGGCGACGTCCCCGCAGGGCAGGCCGATCTCCTCTCCATCTCCACCCACGAGCTGGGTCACGTGCTCGGCTTCGGTACCGCGCCGCGCTTCCAGCGCTTCACGGAGGACAGCGCGCTCCCGCTCAGCACGGACCGCTACCACTTCCTCGACAGCGCCGCGTCGGGCGGGCGAAGGCCGTGCATGTCAGTCTCACCAGAGAGCGGGCGTCGCAGCATGCCCACCCCGCTCGACCTCGAAGTCTTCGCGGCGCTCGGCTACGAGCCCTGACCGTCGTCGTCGTTGTCGTTCCCTTCGAGCAGGATCATCGACGAGCGCGGCACCACGCGGACGCTCGCGCCCGGTGGAGGCTGCGTCTCGGCGCGCGCCCCCGACCAGAACTCACCGTGCGATGCGTTGCGGATCTCGAGGAGCTCGGTGGTCATCATCTCGGCGGTGACGCCCTCGCCGTCGGCATCGAGCCAGCGGCCCAGCGCCTGCTCGAGCGCCGGCGGGATGCCGGCCACGTTGAGCTTCAGCGTGGTGCGGACCTTGGCCGGCAGCGGCGGTCGGCCGAGGAGCAGGCGATGGAGGATGCTCAGGAGCGCGCGGACGTCATTCTCCGCCGTCGCGGTGCGATCACCGGTGCCGAGATCGAGGAGCTTCACGCGGGATCCGCCAGCCGCCGAGGCGCCGACGAAGAACGTCGACGAGCGGAGATCTCCGTGGTGCAGCCCGAGGAGATGCATCTCGGCGACCGCGGCCGCGCACTGGCG
>JAYTBL010000241.1:0-1856 GCA_043736975.1 Polyangiaceae bacterium | reverse complement strand
CGGGGCGCTCGGCCTCCTCGTCCTTCCTGTCGTCCGAGCCCATGAAGAACTTGCCGCCCTCGATGCGGATCATGCCGGGCGGACACGTGGCCGGCGGCGGGATCGCAGGCGCCGCGGAGAGCGCGGCGGGGGTCGCGCTCACGGGCGGCGGCGCCACCTCGGCCTTGCCGCGCAGTGCGAACAGGTAGACGCCGCCGGCCAGCAGCCCCGCGAGCAGGACGACACCGGCGCCGAGGCCTGCGAACAGCGCGCCCGTCGACGTCGGCGGCGCGGGCGACGGCACCAGGCTCGGCGGCGGCGTCTGCATCGTGCGCTGCTCGGGGTCGGGCGCGAGGGTCGCCGTCATGTTGGGCGGCGCCTGCTGCTGCGTGCGTCCGCCCGAGTCGGGCGCGGCGAGCGCGGGGTTTGACCCCGAGCTGCGCGTCGAGTCGGCGCCCGCAAACGCGCGCATCGGCTCCATCGCCAGCGCCGTGCGGAGCGCGTCCCAGAACTCGCCCGTGGAGCGAAAGCGCTCGTCCGGCGTGACGGCGAGCGCGCGGCGCAGCGCGGCCTCGAGCGCGTCCGAGGTCTCGCAGCCGTACGCGCGCGGCGTGGGGCGACGCTTGGGGTCCATCGAGCAGAACGCCAGCTGCGTGAGGTCGTCACCGCGGAGCGGCGGCTCGTTGGTCATCAGCTCGGTGAAGATGAGCGCGAGCGCGAACACGTCGGTCCACGGACCGGTCGCGCCGTGGGTGCGCGAGAACTGCTCGGGCGCGCCGTACGCCGGCGTGAACGAGGAGACGACGCCCTGCGTCTGCTGGAAGCTGCCGGCCTGCCGCTGGACGTCCTGCACCACCTTCGCGATCCCGAAGTCGAGGATCTTCACGGTGTACTCGGCGCGCGGATCGCGCGGATTGCCGATGACGAAGATGTTCGCCGGCTTCACGTCGCGATGCGCGATGCCCTTCTTGTGCGCGAGCGCGAGGGCCAGCGCGGCGGGCTCGAGGATGTGGAGCGTCTCGGCGGCAGTGCGCGGCGGCAGCTGGCGCTGCTTCTCGTCCTCGATGACCTGCTCGAGCGAGCGGCCCTCGAGCCACTCCAGCACCATGTAGGGCATCTCGCGCCCCTCGGCGGTGCGGAGCATGCCGACGTCGCGCGCCTGGCAGATCGCCGCCGAACGCTCGGAGAGCTCCGCGAGGAGCGCTCCCTCCTGGATGAAGCTCTTCACGAGCTGATCGCGGCGCTCGGCCGGCAGATCACCGAGCGCGCGGAACACCTTGATGGCGACCGGGCGCTGCCAGACCGTGTGCTTGGCTCGGTAGACGATCGCAAAGCCGCCTTCTCCGACGACCTCCTGGATCTCGTACTTCTCCGAGACGGTCGTACCGATGAGGGCAAGCGGGTCGAGGGACGGCATCGACGACCGGGAGCTTATCAAAGCTCCTACGCGCGTACCCCAATTGCGGTTGCACGGACGCCTTCGGGACTCAGGGACTCTTCGCGCAACGGAAGCCGAACCCGTAGCTGCGGGCGCCGGCAGCGGCATGGAAGCGCAACGAAGGCCGCACCCACGACGGCATCGACCCGTTCCAAGCTCCGCCGCGGATGACGCGGTCCGAGCCGGCCGCCGGGCCCTTGGGATCGGTGGTGGTGGTCGAGGCGCTGTCCGGCGGATACACGGCGTAGCGATCTGCAACCCACTCCCAGACGTTTCCCACGACGTCCTGGAGGCCCCATCGCGATTTGCCCTTCGGAAAGCTGCCGACCGGCGCGGTGTTGGGGAAGCCGTCGTCCTGGTCGTACATCAGCGTGGGCGTGGTCTGCGGGTCGGGGTGCTTCTTCTGCCAGGCGACGCACTCCTTGCCGCAGGCGTTGAG
>JAYTBL010000240.1:0-11497 GCA_043736975.1 Polyangiaceae bacterium | reverse complement strand
TCCTCGACAACAGGATGCTGCCGAACGCGCAGAACGGCGAGCTGAAGACCCACCTCACGGACGCGCGGACGCACGTAGCGGCGCACCTGGCGAAGGCGGAGGAGATCCAGGGAAAGCTGGACATGGGCGCCGCCGCAGCGTCGAAGCCGGCCGACGCGACGAAGCCGGCTCCGAAGAAGTAGCTGGTGAGGCCATCGAAGGTCACGATACGGCTGCCACGGGCTCCCAGTGCTTCAACCGCTGAGGGGGAGGTTAGAGCCCGTCGCGCATCGGTGCCATTGCGGGGCGGAATTGCTCGGGCGCGACGCCTCTCAGACGATGCGCGAGAGCTTGCTCTCCGCGAGGAGCGCGTGTGCAGCGTCGCCGAGCACGTCCTGCTGCAAGCGCTTCGAGTCTCCGAAAAACGCGGTTGCGATCGCGTTGTCAAGGCGACGCGTGCCCACCAGCTCGTGCGCCGCGACCGCATCGTCGATGCCCTCGCCGTAGGTCACGCGCTCCTCGGCGCCCCCTTCGTCCGCCATCCGCTTCTGAAAGTACTGCATCGCAAGGCTGCGACTGCGCGCCTGATGGTCGCCGGTCACCACGACTTGTAGGCCCGTACGCTCGGCGGCCGTGAGATGACCAAGGGCTTCCTCGACGCACGCGTCGAGGGCCGCAAGCTGCACGCGCGTCGCGGCCTCGGTGATCTGGAGCAGCAGCGGTCCCTGCTCGGTAGCGAAGCGGGTGAGCGCCGTCGCGGTGGGCGACGTCGTCTGTGCGGCGGTGCCGAAGGTCAAGGTCGAGGAGAGGACCCTGCGCAGCACGTCGAGCAGGGGTTCGTCGATCGCTTGCTCGGCTTCCAGCTCTTCGATGCAGCCGCGTACGCGCTCGATCAGGCCTTCGAGGCGCCGCGCCTCGCCACGCCCTCCGTGGATCGCGGCGAAGAGCGCCACTGGCGCGTGAGCGACGGCCTTCATCACATGAAAGATCCGCTTCGAGAACGTGGAGTCGCGCCGCGCGTCACCGCGGAGAACGGTGAGGACGTCGCCGCACACCACGAACACCGGCGCGTCGTTCTTCGCGGAGTCGCGCGCGCTATCGTAGTGCTCGTGGAAGCTGTCGTTGACGTCATCCAGAGCAGGCGAGACGCGCTCCGGAGCAGCGAGGGGGCGAGGAGCCATGGATCGATGAAGATTAGCCGACCGGCGCGCACGTGCCTCTGTTGACTCGCGCTGATGCGCAACACGACGGCGAGATCGAGCGCCGCAGACCACGCCGAGCGCGATCTCGCCCTCTAACACTTACCGGTCACGAACCGCTGCCATCGAAGTGATCGAGAGGAACCGCGCGCCTGACCGAACCTCGGAGAGAGCACCGCGTCCGAAATGCAGACGGCGCCGTTCGAGACCAGCACGGCGCGAAGCACGCGCGCTTGCCCCAGGAAGCCGCGCCCGTCGCTCGACGCGCAGGTGATCGCCTCGCCTTGCAGCGTGCGTACGAGAGACGTTCTGCGAGCCGAGGTATCGAACGATGCCTCGCCGATCAGGACATGGAACTCCATCACGTCGACGAGCAGCTCCTCGTCACGCAGCAGCCACTGAAGGCCGAGGCGGCCGAGCGCGAGGAAGGCCTGGTCGGACGGCGCGACGACCGTGAACGGTCCGTCCTGGTCGAGGTCCTCGGCGAGACCCGAGCGCCGTACGAGCGCCGCGTAGATCGAGAGGCAGCCTTCGGCGTCTATGAATGCCGCCGCAGATCCTGCGCGACGCGCGGGGCCGGCGTCTGGCGCAACGTTTGCGTATTTTCGTGCAACCTGCTCGATCATCATCGCTCGAGCTGCACCATCCGTACCGGGCTCGAGGCGACTACCGCCCGGCGAGGATGCTGTCGATCTCGAGGCGCAGCTCGGGCCGCGCCTGTACCAGCTGGTGGAGGACGTGCTTGGCGCCGCCCGGATCGAGCGCCTGGAGCGAGCGCGCGAGCGCCGCCACGACGCGCGCGTCCTCCTTCGGTCCGAACGCCTTGTTGATCAGCGAGCCGACCAGGCCCTGCCCCGGTGGGACCAGGCGCTCGGTGAGAAACGTGACCACGCGCGCCCGGCTCTCGAAGGGCGCGAGCGCGAGGGTGGTGGCTGCCGCCACGCGGAGCTCGGAGCTGGCGGGGCTCGTCCCGATCAGGATCCGCCCCAGCCGCTCGATGGCCCAGTCGTCGAGCGTGCGCAGCCGTTGCAGGCCCTCGACGGCGGCGAGCCGCACCGGATCGATGGTGCTGTCGAGGACGCCGAGGATGAGCGCGTGGGCGCGCGGTCCCCACAGGCGCACCGTCGCGTCGAGCGCGACCACCGCGAGCGCCGGCTTGTCGGCGCGGACGAAGCGAACCGTGAGCTCGCCCCCAGGATCGGAGCGTACGTCGGGAATGGCGCGCAAGAGGTCGTCGGCGAGCGCCTCGTCGGCGCGCGACTGCAGCGTGGTGAGCGGCTCGAGCCCCCCGAGCAGGACCGGCAGCGAGGCCGCGCCGGTCGCGCGCATGAACGCCACGAACCGCGCGCGCAGCTCGAGGCTCGGCGGCTGGACACGTCTCGCCTCGAGCAGCGAGCGTGCCGCGACCGGTCCGGCGACCGCGAGGATGGGGAACGCCTCCTCCGGTCGCTCGAGCTTCCCGCTGAGGAGCTGCCCGGCGAACGCGCGCGAGGGCGCGGGATCGCGCAGCACGCGCCTCGCGCGATCGATCGCTTCGCGCTCGTCGTTCCGCAGGCCGGGGTCGACCAGGCGATCCTCGAGCCACGCCAGCAGGTCGCGCGCGAGCTTGACGTTCCCTTCGGTCACCGCGGTGCGCAGGGCGTCGGCGAGCGACTGGATCGCGACGTTGCGCGAGCTCCCTTCGGCGGTGGTGGTCACCTTCGCCAGCGCATCGGCGGTGCTGCTCGCGAAGTCTGCGGCGATGGGCGTGGCCGCGAGCGAAGCGCGCCGGAACTGCCCGCTGCCCGACGAGCGCTCCTGTTCGACCAGCGTGAGAAGGTCGGCGCGCAGCGACCGCACGTTCGGGTGCCGGCGCTCGGGATCCTTCTCGAGCGCCTTCAAGATGATGCGTTCGAGCTCGGGGTCGAAGTCGGCGCGGATCTTCGAGGGCGGGCGCGGGAGCTCGGTGACGTGCATCATCAGGACCTCCATCGGCCGCGTGCTGAGGAAGGGCAGCACGCCCGTGGAGAGCTCGTAGAGCAGCACGCCCAGCGCGTAGACGTCGGCGCGGGCATCGACCGGCTCGTTGCGGATCTGCTCCGGCGCCATGTACGCGGGCGTCCCCACCACCTTCTTCGAGTCGGGGAGGCGGACCAGCGTCGCGTCGTCGTCGGTGATCTCCTTCGTTTGCGCCTCGGGCACCCAGTGCGCGATGCCGAAGTCGCAGACCTTCGCGAGCTCGCTCGCGTTGCCCTCGTCGTCCTTGCGCTGCACGACGACCACGTTCTCGGGCTTGATGTCGCGGTGCACGACGTTCGCGTCGTGGGCGTGGCCGAGCCCGGCGCATGCCTGCGAGACGAGATCGACGAGCCGCGCGACGGGAAGCGGTCCGTCGGCGTCGAGGATCTGCTGGAGGTTCCTGCCGACCAGCAGCTCCATGACGATGTAGAGGATGCCGTCGGGCTCCTGCCCGTAGTCGAGGATACGGAGCACGTTGCGGTGATCGAGCTGGCTCGCGGCGAGCGCCTCGGCGTAGAAGCGCGCGCAGTAGTCCTGGCTGTACTGCAGGCTCGGGTGCAGCACCTTCACCGCGACGGGCCGGCGGAGCGCAGTGTGCACGGCGCGATAGACCTCGCCGCTCGCGCCGCCACCGAGCAGCGCCTCGAGCACGAAGCGGCCCTCGGCGAGCGCGCGCTCGCGGAGCGATCCGGGCGCACGGCGCGACGCGGTGGACGGACCGCCGCCGCCCGTCGTCCGTGACAGCGCCGCGACGTGCTCGGTGCTCAGCGTGTTCTTGATGCTGGGAGGCTCGGTGGTGCGCTTGCTGCCCGCGGTCGCCGGCGCGAGCGGGCCCAGCGCGTCACGCGGCGACTCGGGCGGCATCGTGGGCGCCGCGTCCCGCTGGGCTGCGGCGGCCGCGCCGAAGAGCTCCTGGCGGAGCGTCGCTGCGTGCTCGTCGTCGAGCGGGGAGAGCCGTAGCGGGAAGCCGCCGGCGTCGTCTGGCGCGCCGGCGGGCTCCGCCAGCACGACCAGCGGCTCGTCGAACCCGTCGACGTAGATCTCCAGCACGTGGGTGCTCGCGTCGATGGGCGCGGTCTCCAGCGGCAGGTGCGCAACCTCGCCAGCGACGGCCACCCAGGCGAGGTACCCGCGGTCCCGGCGGTCGGGCCGGCGCGTGGTGATGACGGGGAGGAGCGCACGCATTTGGTGCCCGTGCATGAGACCACAGATCGCATCGCCACGGCGCACCGCTGTGGCGTGCCTGCGGGAGTCGGAGCAAGTGGGCAATTCCGCGGCGGCGGGCCCGCAGCGCGAGCGTGCTTCCACGAGCGTTCTCGTGGGTTGTTGGGTGGCACGCGTGATGCTCCTCATGCTGGGTGGAAACGGAAGAGCCTGAATGCGACTGCTCATTGTCGAAGACGACCAAGACGGACGAGAGCTCCTCGCAGAGATCTTTCGCATGCACGGCTGGGCGGTGACCGCGACCTCCACGCGGCGCGAAGGTCTCGACGAGATCCGTCGGCACACGTTCGACGTGATCATCAGCGACGAGGAACTCCACGGCGAGAGCGGCTCGAGCATGCTCCGCCAGGCCGAGGCCGAGGGCCTCCTCGGCGGGGTAGGCGCGCTGATGTACACCGCGGAGTCCGGCGCGCTCGAGGTCCCGTGCGGTGTCAGGGTCCTGCGCAAGCCGCTCGCGACGAGCCTTCTCCTCCAGGAAGCCCGCGCCGTCGCGCGCGCCTCGTAACGCTCCGCGCCCTACGGGTTCTTGAGGCGGCGGCGGAGGACCACCTTCTTCGGCGGGGCGGCGGGGGCGGGCGACACGTCGGGCTCGTCGAGGCCGAGCGGCATCACCAGCTTCGGCACCTGCATCAAGCTCTCGGGATCGATCTCGATCATCGGCGGCGGGAGCGACGTCCTTCGCACCTCCTGCGTGACCGACAGCACGATGCGCTTGCCGCTCTCCTTCAGCTCGAGCGGCTTGATGAGCTTCGGCGCGCGCTGGATCCCGCGCGAGAACTCCTCGAGCGGAACGCGCAGCACCGTGTCGGGGAACAGCTTCTCGCGGAACCCGCCGCCCAGCGTGGTGGACGCGGAGATCTTCGACTTCGTCTCGTCGCCGGAGATCTCGATGCGGAGCTCGCCATCGATCCAGTGACATGCCGTCGTGCCGAGCCGCGCCAGCGCCGCGAGGATGATCGGCGCGCCCTTGCCCGGCGAGGCGATTTCCGCGAAGCGCGCGAGCAGCGACTCCATGGCATCGGAGGAGCTGACGGCGTGGGTGATGTGCCCGTCGCGCAGCTCCATGCAGTGCCTGAGCGCCGAGAAGTCCACCTCGCGAGCCTAGCAAGGTCAGCCCCCAGGGCGGGCCGCCGTGTCTTGACACTGAACATGTGATCAGTCACAGATCGCGGTCGTGGACCTCCTCGTCGTTCAACTCAAGGCCGCGATACGCCGACTCCTCGAGACGAAAGGCGTGCGCGCCCGCGTGCTCGACAAGGTCAATCGCTACGGCGAGGTGGTGATCGGGGTGATCATCGAGAAGGCGCCCGAAGGCGGCGGCGAAGACGCCACCCGCCCCGCCCCGCCAGAGTAGGCGCGCGCGCTGCGCCACGATTACGCGCTGACGAGCAGCGCTACCGGGAGCTCTTCGAAGAGCCTCGCGGCAGGGAGGCCGTCGCCGTCCGCCGTCACGCGGGCGCCGGTCAGCACGTCGCGCCAGCGGCCGCGCGGGATCGCGACCTGGCGCGTCCCCCACACGTCGGCGATGGCGAAGGGCGCCTTGCCGCCAGTCACGCGGTAGGGGAAGCGCGTGACCGCGCAGACCACCGAGCCCTCCGCGTGCGAGCGCGCGAACGCGACGATCTCCTCGCCCGCGTCGATCGCGGTGTAGTCGCCCTCGAGGAACGTCCGCGGCCGCTCGCGGCGGAGACGGAGCCCAGCACGCAGCACGTGGAGCTTCACCTTGCCGTCGCGGTAGGAGGCGAGGAGATCCTTCGCGCTCGCGCCCTCGATCTCGCGCAGGAGGCGGCGTCGCTCCTCGTAGTCGACCGCGCCGCGGTTGTCGGGATCGACAAGCGTGAGCTCCCAGAGCTCGCTGCCCTGGTAAGTGTCGGGGACGCCAGGCGAGGAGAGCCGCAGGACGAGCTGCGCCAGGCTGTTCGACGCGCCGTGGGGCGCGACGGTGTCGACCTTCGCCGCCAGGCTCGTTGCGAACGCCGGGTCGGTCAGCATCCCGGTGATGTAGTGCGCGAGCGCCGCTTCGTACGCCTCGTTCGGCGACAGCCAGCTCGTGTGCTGCTTCGCCTCGCGCGCCGCCTTGAGCGCGTACGCTGCGACGCGGTCGACCAGATCGCTCGCGCCACCGGCGAGCGGATACGCGCCGAGCGCGGTCTGGAAGAACAGGTACTGATCGACGGCGCTGGGCGCGACCTCCTCCTCGAGGGGCGTGAGGTGCGCCGCGGAGAGCGCGGTCCACTCGCGCATCCAGGTCTCCCAAGCCTCGGGCAGCTCGCTGAGCACGGCGAGCCTCGCCCGCACGTCCTCGCCTCGCTTCGTGTCGTGGGTCGCGGTCGCGGTCATGCAGCGCGGCCAGCGCTGCAGGCGCAGCTCGTTCGCGGTGTGGAGCTCGGCGATCGACGTGCCGAAGCGCTCCGGCGCGCCGCCCACCTCGTTGAGCGCGACGAAGCGCACGTAGGTGTAGAACGCCGTGTCCTCGACGCTCTTCGCCATCACCGGGCCGGTGATCTGCTGGAAGCGCATCGCGAACTGCACGCGCGCTTCGCGATCGTCCTGGTCCTGGGCCGCGCGCTCGAGGAGCAGCACGTCGCACAGAAAATCGAACACCGAGGGCTCGACCTCGGGGTTACGCCGCTGCGCGAGGCGCGTGGCGCGGCGGACGATCTGCTGGTCGGTGACCTCGCGCGAGCCGTCCGGGCGAATATATGTACGATACACGGGAAATGCGGTGATGGTCTCGGCCACCGCGCGGTGGAGCATGGGAAGCGTGAAGTCACGCGAGTGGCGGTCGAGCATGGCGATGCGCTCGAGCCGGCGCGAGAGCATGTGGATCTCGCTGGAGAGGCTGGAGCGCATCTCCACGCGCTTCGAGTCGCGCGCATGCTCGGCGAACGAGCGCGCGTCCCCGGTCAGGTCCTGGTAGAGGCGCGTGAACGCCTTCTCGGCGCCGCGGTCCACGAACAGCGCGGAAGCAAGCGCCAGGAAGTCGTAGCCGGTGGTTCCATCGATGGCCCAGCCGCGCGGCAGCTCCTCGTTGCCGGTGAGGATCTTCTCGGCGACGACGTACACCTCGCGTCGCTGCGACTCGTCGCCTGCGTGCTCGATGGCGTGGCGCAGCTTCGTGAAGTACGCGGCGGGGTCGTAGAGGCCGTCGGTGTGGTCGAGGCGGACCCCCTGGACTCGCCCCTCGGCCACGAGCTTCAGGAGCAGCTGATGGGTGGCGTCGAAGACCGCGCTCTCCTCCATCCGGATCGCAGTGAGGTCGTTCACGTCGAAGAAGCGTCGGTAGTTGATCTCCTCGGTGGCGACGCGCCAGAAGGCGAGCCGGTAGCTCTGCTCGAGGAGGATGCTGTCGAGCTCGTCGAAGCTGCGCGGATCACCCGGCGTCCCGTTGGCGAGCGCGAGCTCGTCGTCGATCACCTTGGCCACGAGCGGGTCCTCGACCAGCGTGGCGAGGCGGCGCTTCAGGACCTCCTTCTCGCGAGCGCGCTCCTTCTGGCGCTCGCGCTCGGTCTCGGTGCGCGCCGGGAGGTTGCGGAGGCCGGTCACGATGCTCGACAGCTCGTGGTGCCGCGGATCGTCGTCGCCGGCGCCGAGCCGGGCGTTCGCGCGCTCCAGGAGCTTCCAGAGCGGTCGCGGGTTCGCGGGCAACATGCGCTCCCAGTACTTCACGTAGAACGAGCCGCCCTCCCGTATCAGCTTCAGCTCGCCACGCTCCAGCACGTCACCGTACTGCGCGCCGAGAATGGCGAGGAGGACCTTGTTCTGAAGTGCCTCCTTCTGCGGATTCCACTCGATATCGAAGTAGTCGGCGTAGACCGAAGAGGGACCGTTCTCCAGGACGTCGACCCACCAGGGATTGTGGGTGGAGGCCGCCATGTGGTTCGGCACCACGTCCACGATGTGCCCCATGTCACGGGCGGCGAGCGCTTCGGTCCAGGCGCGATGGTCGGCCTCGGTCCCGATCTCGGGATTCAGCTCGCGCGGATCGGTCAGGTTGTAGCCGTGCGTGCTCCCCGGCTCCGCGGCCATGTAGGGCGAGGCGTACGCATGCGAGACGCCTAGATCATCGAGGTAGGCGACGATGGCGCGCGCCTGCTGGAACCCGAAGCCCGCGTGGAGCTGCAGGCGGTAGGTGGCGGTGATGGTCCTCATCCGTGGCGCTCGACGAAGTGGATGAACAGCTTCATCGACCGCGAGGTCAGCTCGGTCTTCTCGCCCTGCTCGACGTGCTCGTGCGCGTCGTCGTCGCTCGTGTCGACGAGGAGCTGCCACTTGCCGCCGGGCGAGCTGCCGCGGGGCGCCAGGAAGGGCATGGGCCGGTCCGACCCGTTGCAGACGAGGAAGAAGTCGTCGTCGGTGACCAGGTTGCCTTCGTCGTCGACGTCGTCGATGCCGTGACCCGCGAGGAACAAGCCCACCGTCGCGGTGACGGGGTTGCTCCAGTCGTGATCGTTCATCTCGGCGCCGTCGTGCCGGTACCACATGATGTCGCGCACGTCGGTGCCGCGGATGCGCCGCCCGCGGAAGAACTTCGAGCGGTGGAGCGCCGGATGATCACGCCGTAGCGAGATGAGCTTCCGCGTCAGCGCGAGCAGCGCCTTGCGGTCGTCGTCGAGGTTCCAGTCGTACCAGCTGAGCTCGTTGTCCTGGCAATACGCGTTGTTGTTGCCGCGCTGCGTGCGTCCGATCTCGTCGCCGCCGCAGATCATCGGTATGCCCTGCGAGAGGAGGAGCGTGGTCAGGAAGTTTCGCTGCTGGCGGGCGCGGAGCTTCTTGATGCCGGGGTCGTCGGTCGGTCCCTCGGCGCCGCAGTTCCAGGAGTTGTTGTCGTCGGTGCCGTCACGGTTGCCCTCGCCGTTGTCCTCGTTGTGCTTGTCGTTGTAGGAGACCATGTCGGCGAGCGTGAAGCCGTCGTGCGCGACGATGAAGTTCACGCTCGCGAACGGGGCCCGTCCGTTCGAGGCATAGAGGTCGCTGGAGCCGGTCAGTCGATACCCCAGCTCGCCGGCATTGCGGCCCACCCCGCGGATGAACGAACGAATGGCGTCCCGGTACTTGCCATTCCACTCGGCCCAGCCGGTGGGGAAGTTACCGACCTGATAGCCGCCTTCGCCGACATCCCAGGGCTCGGCGATGAGCTTCACGCGGCTGATGACCGGATCCTGGCGGATGATGGTGAAGAAGCTGGAGAGCTGGTCGACCTCGTGCAGCGAGCGCGCCAGGGTGGAGGCAAGGTCGAAGCGGAACCCGTCGACGTGCATCTCCGTGATCCAGTACCGGAGCGAATCCATGATCAGCTGCAGCGTCTGCGGGTGCCGGACGTTGAGCGTATTCCCGGTGCCCGTGTAATCGAAGTAGTGGCGCGGGTTATCGCCCACCAGGCGGTAGTAGGTCGGGTTGTCGATGCCCTTGAAGCTGATGGTGGGGCCGAGGTGGTTGCCCTCGGCGGTGTGGTTGTAGACGACGTCGAGGATCACCTCGATGCCTGCCGCGTGCAGCCGCTTCACCATGTGCTTGAACTCGACGACGCCCGCGCCGGCGATGTCGACGGAGCGGTAGCGGATGTCGGGCGCGAAGAACGAGATCGAGTTGTAACCCCAGTAGTTTCGCTTTCCCTGATCGAGCAGGTGCTTGTCGTCGACGAAGCCGTGCACCGGCAAGAGCTCGACGGCGGTGATCCCGAGCTCGGTGAAGTACTTGATCATCGGGTCGCTCGAGAGCCCGGCGTAGTGACCTCGGAACTCGGGGGGCACGCTGGGATGGCGCACGGTCGCGCCCTTGACGTGCACCTCGTAGAAGACCGACTCGTGGAACGGGATGTCGGGCGGCGCGTCGTCGCCCCAGTCGAAGGTGGGATCGATCACCACGCCGTGCGGGACGCCGCGCGAGTCTTGTTCGTTCCGCCGAAGATCGCCGTCGGGGTGACCGAGCTCGTAGGCGAAGAGACCCTCGTCCCAGTTCTCCGGACGATCGAGGCCCTTCGCGTAGGGATCGAGGAGCAGGTTGTTGGGGTTGAAGCGCAGGCCGCGTTGCGGCTCCCACGGTCCGCTCACGCGGTAGCCATAGAGCTGTCCAGGCGCGAGGCTCGGCACGTAGCAGTGCCACGAGAAGCCGGTGCGCTCACGGACCGGGATGCGCGTCTCCTGGCCGTTCTTCCCCACGAGGCACAGCTCGACACCGGTCGCGTTCTCGGAATACAGGGCGAAGTTGACGCCCTTACCGTCCCACGTCGCGCCGAGAGGGAAGGGTTTTCCGGGTAGTGCGCGCATGGTCGAAACCCCATCGAGCAAGGCACGTGCCCTCTCGCGGATGCGCTGCTCCAGGTAGCGCGAGGCGGTCATGCCGAGGCCAAACGACCCGTCCTGGTGGGCCCCTGGGGCAACCTGTCACGATCCGGCGCGTTACCGTTCGGTGAGCACCCTCCGCTTTGCGACGAATACGGGTGCCCCGGGCACGGCCCGGCGCGTGCATCCGGGCGGGTACGAAACATATGTTGCACAGCATCCATCACGAGACGCACGTGGAGACGCTCCTCAACTCCCTCGCTGCCGAGCGGCACATCCGGTCCGCGCTGCTCTCGACACTCATCGACGAGCTGGCGGCGGCCCCGGCGCTCGCGGTCGCAGCGGAGGCCGCGCGGGCCATGATGAGCGACGTCGCGACGCTCTCCGACGACGCGCTGCTGCAGCGCATCGACGCCCTCCGTCAGCTCGTGCGCGAACACGTTTCTCCGTCGGCTTCCAGCGCTGCGTGACGCCGGGCGCGACGCCCGACGCGGACGGTACGACGTTCGCGGCATGGAGCACCACGGCCCGCTCGGTCTCGGTGCGCCTCGATGGCGAGCGCGTCGAGCCGCTCGATGCGCTCGGCGAAGGTCACTTCGCGAGGCACGTCGCGGGGGTGACGCCGGGCGCGCTCTATATTTTCCTGCTCGATGGTGAGCCCACGCCCGACCCCTTCGCGCGCGCGCTCCCGCAGGGGGTCCACGGCCCGGGGTGCGTGGTGGCGCCTGAGTGCGTCGCGCCGCTGGCAGCGCCGCCGCCCACGTCATCGTGGGTGATCTGCGAGGTGCACGTAGGCACGTTCTCGCCCGAGGG
>JAYTBL010000239.1:0-11500 GCA_043736975.1 Polyangiaceae bacterium | reverse complement strand
CTGCTCGAGCGCCAGCAGCGTGCCGGTCGAACCACGTCCCGTGGGTCGCGCACGAGTCCACGGTCACCGCGCCGACGTCGAGGCGGGACATGACGAGGTTGCAGGTCGAGCAGGCGTTGCCGCACGACGGACACGCAAACGTCTGACCGCGGTACATCGCGCTCGCCCTCAGCCCGTGCCCGCGCGCAGATCGCGGAGCACCGGTGGGACCTCGTCGGCGATCGCGCTCGCGAGCAGACCGCGGTCGCCGTTCCTCGCCTTCCACGCGTCCCCCGCGGCGCCATGGAGGTACGCCGCGCACCACGCCGCCTCGAACGGGGGCAGCGAGCAGGCGAGCGCGCCGGTGAGGCCCGCGAGGACGTCGCCCGAGCCCGCGGTGGCGAGCGCGGGGTTGCCGGTGGGGTTCACCACCACGCGCCCGTCGGGCGCGGCGATCACGCTGTACGGGCCCTTGAGCACCACCACCGCCCGCGCCCTGGCGGCAGCGTTGCGCGCCGCGGTGAAGCGGTCGCTCTCCACCTCCTCGGCGGTCGTCCCGAGGAGCTTCGCGAGCTCGCCGGCATGGGGCGTGAGGATGGCGTGGCCCGAGGTCTTCGCGAAATCCTCGAGCGCGCCGGCATGCATCGAGAGCGCATCGGCGTCGACCACGATCGGCCCCTTGTAGGAGGCAAGCACGTGCGCCACCGCCGCGCGCGCGCGGTCGTTCGTGCCGAAGCCCGGTCCGATCACCACCGCGCGCTTGTGATCGAGCAGCCTGTCGAGCTGGTCAGCGAGCGGTTCGTCGTCCTCGAGCTGCGCGGTCATCACCTCGACCACGCGCGCCTGGATGGCCGGCGCGGCGTCGGCCCAGGTCATGATCGTCGCGGCCCCCGCGCCGCCGCGCAGCGCGCCGTGAGCCGCGAGCAGCGCCGCGCCCACCTTCCCCCGCGAGCCCGCGAGCACCGCCACGTGGCCGGCACGGTACTTGTGCGAGTCGACGGGCCGCGCCAGGAGCAGCGCGCGGATGTCGCGCGCCTCGGTCAGGCCGGCCGCGTGATCGGCGCGCAGCGACGCGGGGACGCCGATGTCCACCACGCGCACCACCCCCGAGAGCGAGGCCCCCTGCCCCGTCAGATGCCCGAGCTTCAGATGCGCGAACGTCACCGTGAGCTCGGCGCGCACCGCAGTGCCCATCGCCACGCCGGTGTCGGCGTTCATGCCCGAGGGCACGTCGAGCGCGACCTTGCGCGCCCGCGCGTCGTTCACGAAGCCCACCACGCCCGCGAACAGGGCGCCGATCGGGCGATCGAGCCCCGTACCGAAGAGCGCATCGACCACGACGTCGGCGCCGGCCAGCGCCACGCGCAGCGGATCGAGCGCCTGCGGCTTCACGATTGCCACGCGCCCCCCGAGGCCAGAGAAGGCCTCGTGGTTCGCGCGGCAATCGTCGGTGAGCTTCGCGGCGTCGCCGGCGAGCCACGCCTCGACCCGCGCGCCACGCGCCAGCAGATGACGGCCCACCACGAACCCGTCGCCCCCGTTGTTGCCGGCGCCGCACACGATGACGACGCGCTTTCCCTCGGCGCGTCCGCCGAGCGTCTCACGCTCGATGACATCGGCCGCGCCGCGCCCGGCGTTCTCCATGAGGACGAGGCTCGGGACCTTGCACGTCTCGATGGCGTGCATGTCGAAGGCGCGCATCTGGGCGCGCGAGAGGACCGGGATCACGAGGTGCGCTCCTTCGCGACGTTCCGGTGGCCCCCGCTCTCGAGGATCACCACCGCCATGGCGACGCCGGCGTCGTGGGTGATGGTCACGTGCCAGGTGTCGGCGCCGAACTCGGCGGCCATCGCGGCCGCGTTGCCCTTCAGCTCGAGGGTCGGGCGCCCGCTGGGGCTCCGGCGCACCTCGACCTCGTGCCAGCCGACGCCCTTCGCGCCATCGAGGGCCTTGGCGAACGCCTCCTTGACGGCGAAGCGGCCGGCGAGCGAGGTCGCGACGTCGCGGCCCGTGAGGTCGGCGCGCTCGGCCTCGCTGCAGATCCGCGCGAAGAAGCGATCGCCGTGACGCTCGAGGGCTCGACGCATCCTCTCGATCGAGCAGACGTCGACGCCGAGCCCTACGATCATCGCGGCGCGCGCCCCTTCGCGATCGCCGCGAGCATCCCGTGCACCGCCGCCGGCAGCCCGCTGAAGATCGCGTCCGCGATCACGGCATGCCCGATGTTGAGCTCCGCGATCTCGGGGATGACCATCAGCGACGGGAGGTTCTTGGTGGTGAGGCCGTGGCCAGCCGCGATCTCGAGACCGAGCTCGCGGCCGCGACGCGCGGCGGCGGCGAGGCGACCGAGCTCGCGCTGCTCCGTGGCCGCATCCCCGTTGGCATGCGCGTACTCGCCGGTGTGGAGCTCGATCTGCTCGACCCCCAGCGCGTGCGACGCCTCGACCTGCGCCAGGTCCGCGGCGATGAAGAGGCTCACCTTGATCTCGGCGGCGCGCAGCTTCTCGACGTGCGCACGCAGCGCGGGCGACGCGTTCGCCACCTCGAGCCCACCCTCGGTGGTGCGCTCCTCGCGCCGCTCCGGCACCAGCGTCACCACGTCGGGCAGGACCTTGCAGGCGATCGCGATCATCTCGTCGGTCGCCGCCATCTCCAGGTTGAAGACGGTACGCAGCGTGCCGCGCAGGCGCTCCACGTCGGCATCGCGGATGTGGCGGCGGTCCTCGCGGAGGTGCGCGGTGATCCCGTGCGCGCCCGCGTCGAGGCACGCGCGCGCCGCCTCGACGGGATCGGGATAAGACGTGCCGCGAGCGTTACGCACCGTAGCCACGTGGTCGACGTTGATATGCAAACGCATCGCGAAGCGACGTTAGCACAGCCCCGCAACTCCACGGCGGAGCGGCCGAGGGGCGCTTCATGAAGCACTTCCCGATGCCCGCCTCGGCATTCGCTGCCGCATTGAACCGACCACGCGGAGCCGCTACCAAGATCGGCATGACCTACCTCGCCCGACTCGCTCGCATCGTCCCCGCGGCAGCGCTCGTGATGATCGCTGCCTGCTCGAGCAGCAGCGCCGACGGCGGCGGCGGCGGCGGCACGGGCGGTACCGGCGACTGCAAGACCGGCAAGAACGCCCCCTACGCCACCCCCGCCGGCACGCCCTTCGCTCTCCCCGCCGGCGTCGCGCTCCAGAACGACGAGATCACCGGCGACTTCGCGGCCGACTGCAAGGAGGAGTCGAGTCCCATCGAGTACGGCGGCGATCTCATCATCGCGTGCATGGGGTTCACCAACACGACCGCTGCGGCGATCACGCTCAAGCTGCCCGCGGGGCTCTTCTTCCTGGTGAAGGCGCCCGAGGGCCAGCACGGCCTGATGCTCCAGGACCACGAGCTCACGCTGCCCGCCGGGCAGACCTCGTTCTTCAAGATCAACCTGTTCTGCGCGAACAAGCACTGCGTCTACGGACGCCGCACCGATCGCTACCGGTTCGGCAACGTCACCAGCGATCCCAAGCTCCGCGAGCTCGTCGATCTCGCGAAGAAGGTGAGCCTCCAGTTCGGCGACACCGACGAGGCGGACGCCTTTGGTCAGGCGATCTGGGACATCACCGACGGCGACGGTGTCACCGCGGAGCACCGCGCGCTCATCGCGAAGCTCCCCCCCCTGTGAACCATCAATCGTCGGCCGCGCCCGCTTCTCCTTCTTCTTCGGTCTTCGGCGTCGGGAGGATCTCGCCGTTCGGGCCGTCCTTGCGGACGATGATCGTCTTGCGGCCGACCGTGTCGGGGTTCTCGCGCGCGACCACGGTGATGACGTTCACGCCGGGCCGTAGCGGCACGGTGGCGTCGAAGGGCATCCGCTTCGCGTCCTGACCGTTGCGGTTGGAGCGGTAGAAGATCTTGCGGCTGCCCGCGAAGATGTAGGCGTCGAGGAGGCGATCCGAGTCGCTGGTGAGGCCCTTGATGTTGATGGTGGCGTCCTTCGTCGCGAGGACCACGGGCTGCACCTCGATCGAAGGCGGGTAGCGGCGCATGACCTCCTCGAAGGGCACCTGCGCGGCCGGCGTGCCGCCCTGCTCGAGCTCGCCGGACTTAACGAAGCCGAAGCGGCCGTCGCCGAGCGAGACCTTCGTCATGTCACTGGCGCTCGCCTCGACCTTGACGCCGGTACCCGCGCCGAGGCGACCGAACGTGCGCGACGACGCATCCGCCGCCTCGTAGAGCGTGGCGCCACCGCCCTTGGCCTTCATCGTGCCGCTGGCCGCGGTGAGCGAAGTGGGCACCGCGATCGGCATGCGGACCTTCTCGACGACTGTCTCGCGGAGATCGCGATCGGCGATCGAGAGCTCGACCTTCGCCTCGGGATCAGCGAGCGGCGACTCCACGTCGAAGGTAAAAGCGACCTTCTTCAGCTCACCGGGCTGCATGTTCGAGATGTCGAAGCGACCCTCGTGGAGGAGGAGGCCGTCGCCCGAGAGGTTGCGCAGGTTCACCTGCGTCTCGAAGCTCTTGCCCTTGCCGACGTTCTTCACCGACAGGTACATCGTGAGGTGCTCGCCCTTCTGCACCTTGCCGTCACCGTTGCCCTTGCGGCCGTCGGCGATCTGGAAGCTGTAGGCGAAGAGCGGACGCTCGAGAGCCTTCACCGCGACGCGCAGGTTCTGCGGCGCCGGGATGCGACCGCGCGCTTCGTCGAAGCGGACCGCGATGTTGTCCTGGCGCGAGAGCGTGTCGCGAGGGACCTTGCAGGTCCGCGGCGCGTTCGTGGGGAGCACGGTGGTCGAGCCCGCCTTGCGGCCCTCGACCTCGCACCAGCCGAGCGGAATCGTCGCCGTCTTCGTCTTGCCCGCCTCGAGCTTGCCGATGACCAGCTCCTTGTTGTCGTAGAGGCCGTTGTCGCTCTTGGTGACCGCGGCAAGACGATTGAGGGCGACGGTGCCCTTGTTCGTGACCGTGACCTTGAGCTGCATCGGGTCACCGGCGTTGACCTCGTTGCCCGCGCGATCGGTCTCCAGCTTGACCTCGACGTTCGCCGGCGGCGCGTTCTGCGCGGCGGGCTGCACGTCGGTGGGAGCGTCGCTCCAGTCGATCCCGAGCCCCTGGAGATCGGTGCCGACCTTTCCGAGCTCGGCGGTGCGCGCGTCGTTGATGACCTGCTTGCCCGCCTTCAGCTGCTCGAGGCGCTTGCCGTGCGGGACCTTGGCCACGAAGTCGCGCGCGAACTTCACCGGGAAGTCCTTGTTCGGAAAATCGTTGCCCATCACCTCGTCGGGATCGCCGCCGCGCTCGCGAAGCTCGCGGCGAAGCGAGTCGGGGAGGTTGTAGCGAACGACCTCCTGCGGCTTCTGCCCCTCCTTGATGCGGGCGTTGAGGAGGCTGCGCGAGAGATCGCGCTCCTTCAGCATCGTGCCGGTGTCGACGGTGAGGTCCATCTCCTGGGTGTCGGCGGTCATCGGGTCGAGCTCGATGTCCGGCGTGACGCCCGTCCCCTGGATCGAGATGTCGCCGGGCTCGGTGAGGTACTGCGCGATGGTGAGCTTCAGCGCCGCGCGATCCGGTAGCTCGGTGAAGACGAGCTGAACCGAGCCCTTGCCGAACGTGGTCTCGCCGATGATCACGGCGCGATCGTGGTTCTTGAGCGCGCCGGCGACGATCTCGCTGGCGCTCGCGGACGAGCCGTTGACGAGGAGGGCGATCGGGTAGTTCGGCTCGGTGCCCTCGGGGTGCGCGACCTTCTCTTCACGGTCCTCGCCGGAGCCGGGGTTGCCGACGGTGGCGACGATCGGGCCGCTGACGAGGAACTTGTCGGAGACGCGCGCCGCCTGCTCGAGCAGGCCGCCGGGATTGCCGCGGAGATCGAGGACCAGGCCCTTGAGCTCCCCGTTCTTCTTCATGTCCTGCAGGGCCTCGTCGAGGTCCTTCGCGGTGTTCGCCTGGAACTGCTTGAGGCGGACGTAGCCGATGTTGTCGGAGAGCAGCTTGTGCTCGACGCTCGCGACCTTGATGACCTCGCGATTGAGCTCGAACGGCTTGGGGGTCTGCCAGCCTTCGGGACCGTCGCGGCGGAGCCACACGGTGACCTTCGTACCGGGCGCGCCGCGGAGGTGCTGGACGGCCTCGTTGAGGCCCATGTTGAGCGTCGACTCGCCGCCGATCTTGACGATGCGGTCGTACTTCTTCACGCCGGCGCGGAAGGCGGGCGTACCGGGCATGGGGTTGACGACGGTGAGCTGCTGATCGCGGATCGAGATGACGATGCCGAGGCCGCCGAACTGGCCGCTCGTCGACAGGTTCATCTCCTTGTACGCCTCGGGCGACAGGAGCACGCTGTGCGGGTCGAGCGTGTGGAGCATGCCGTTGCACGCTGCGTACTCGACCTCGCGGAGATCGACCTCGGTGCCCTTCAGGTTCTCCTGCACGAAGCCGAAGACCTCGCGCAGGCGTGCGCTCACGTCCCAGAGGCCGAGCACGTTGTCGACGCGGAACTCGCGCTCCTGCGTGTCGACGCGCACCTTCACGGTGGGCTGCCCCTCGTCGTGCAGCACGATGACCTGCGCCACGTCACGCTGCACGTAGTTGAGCGAGGACAGGAGCATGTCCTTCGGCTTCACTCGCTTCGGGTCGACGTACTTGTCGCGGACGCTCTTGAGGACCTCGTTCACCACCTTGAGCTGGGTGAGGTCGTAGTTGGCCGGGGTGTGCGTCTTCGCGTCCTTGTCGGTGCCCGCTGCGCTCGCAGGAGCGAGCCCATCCCAGAGCCCTCCGCCGTGGAGGCGGAACGCAAGGAAGGCGGCGATTCCAAAGGCGGCGAAGAGCGCGATGAACTTGAGCGCGCGCGCGAGGATACGCATCGGCTCCAGTATAGACGCGTGGCGAGGCCCCGTAGGCCTAAAGCCACCGGCGTTTGGTGGAGAAATCGCGGGCGATCGGGCTCAGCCCTTGCGGATCACGGCCACGTAGAAGCCGCCCAGCACCGAGGCGGGGGAGTCGCAGAGGAACCACTCGGCGCGGCGAAGCATTCCCTTGAGGACCGGAACCCTCATGGCCACCGCCGCCGGGGTCAGGATGCGAATGCCCCGCGCCGTCTCGATCCGGGTGTTCGGGGGCAGGATCCGAGGGAGAACCCAGGGGGCATCGAAGCGGGTGTAGACCGCGCTCTCGCGGGTCTCCTTGCCGATCTTCCCGGCCGGGCCGAGCTTCTTCGCCAGCCCGCGGAAGCTCAGCGGGTTGTAGAACTCGGCGAGGATGACGCCGCCCGGTCGGGTCACGCGGGCCATCTCGGCGAGCGCCTTGCCGATGTCGGGGACGTGCGCGAGCACCTTGAACGAGCACGTCACGTCGAAGGAAGCGTCCTCGAACGGGAGCGCGGTGACGCTGCCCTCCTTCACCTCGAGGCCGCGCTCGCGCGCGTGGTCGAGCATCCCCGGCGACAGGTCGATGCCCGCGGCGCGGCGCGCGAAGCGGGCGAGGCGCTCGAGGATCAGGCCGGTGCCGCAGCCGCACTCGAGGATGTCGCGCCCGGTGCCGTAGCGGGCGCAGAGGTCGATCTCGAGGTCATCGACCAGCACGTGGTAGCCGTCGGCCTCGTTCGGGCGGCGGTGCTTCTCGTAGCTCTTGCTGAACTCGTCGTAGTACTCGCGGGTCGCGTCGAGGGAGTGGTCCGCCGGTGCCATGGGTCCCGGTTCTACCATCACTGCGTCTTCGCGAGCATCGCCGCGATCTGCGTCACCCGTCCACGGAGCTCGGGGCCCTTGGGGATGAAGTCGTGAGCGCCGAGCTCCAGCATCAACGAGACGTCGGTGGCGGAGCCGCCGGCGCTCATTGCCACCACCGTCGAGGCGTCGACCAGATGCACGCCGCGCAGGTACGTGAACAGCTCGAAGCCGCTCATCTTGGGCATCATGAGATCGAGGAACACGAGGCGCGGGGGCTTCTTGCGGAACGACTCGAGCGCGCCCTGCGCGTCGCGCGCGACCGTGATCTCCGCGGTCGGCGCGGCCTGCTTCACGTACATCGCCACGAGCCTCGCGATGTCGGGATCGTCGTCGACGACCAGCACGGTGAGCGGTGGCGCGCCGGAGCCCGCGGTGCGCGCGACCTCCTCCTTCGCGGCGCGGAGCTGCCAGACCACCGCGTCCATCGACTGCGGGCGGTCGGTCGGCTCCTTCGCCATCAGCTGCTCCACCAGCTCGCTCAGGCGCTTGCTGGTCTTCGTGGTGTCGCTGAGCTTCGGCGCCGTCACGTCGGCGTGCATGAGCACGACGTCGAGGTCGTCGTCGGCGTGAAACGGCAGGACGCCCGCGATCATGCGGTAGGCGAGCACCCCGAAGGCGTAGAGATCCACGAGGTGCCAGCCGGCGTTCGCGAACTTCGGGGAGATGATCTCGGGCGCCATGTACGACGGCGTGCCGGCGACGAGGCCGCCGTCCGGCTCGTAGGCGGCGCGCACCAGCCCGAGGTCGGTGAGCACCACGCGGCCGCTCGCGGAGAGCAACACGTTCTCGGGCTTGATGTCGCCGTGCGAGATGCCGGCGCGGTGAATCGCGGCGAGACCGTCGGCGATGGCGATGAGCATGTCGAGCCGCTCGTGCAGCGGGAGGCCCGCGCCTTCGAGCCGCTCGAGGTGGTGCGCGAGCGTCACGCCCGCCACGTGCTCCATCACCATGTAGTCGGTGCCGCGCTGTGAGCCGAGCGCATAGACGCTCACCACGCCCGGGTGGCGGATGGCGGCGAGCGCCTGGGCCTCGTTGCGCACCGACATCGGGATCCCTGGCCAGTTGGCCTTGATCGCGACGCGCCGGCCGAGCCCGCGGTCGTGGGCGTCGAAGACCTGTCCCATCCCGCCGTGGCCGATCATGGAGCGTACCTCGTACGTGTCCGCCAGGAGCTCGCCGACGGTGAAGATCGGGGCGGGCGGGGAAGAGGACATCATGGATCGGCTATCGCAGATTTAGCATCGTTCCATTGGACGCCGCTCGCTCGCGATCGCATGAATTCGTCGAGCGGGCACCGGTGCTAGCCGTGGCGGGGACGGCGCGTCGCCCTCGGCGGGCGCGGGGTCGCTCGCGGAGCGATCAGGGGCAGACGCGACGCTCGAGCCACGTCGCGGTAGCGTCGCCGTAGAGGATCCAGACGGCGCCGAAGCCGTCGCGCGCGATCGCGACGTCGGTGATCGGCTCGCCTGTCGCCAGCGTGCCGAGAGAGCGGAAGGTGCCCGCGGCGTCGAGGCGTCCGAGCTCCAGGATTCGCGGCGAGCCCGCCGCGCGCTCGGCGGGACGAACGCGCGCCACGAACGCCGGCGCCTCGCCGCCGACGGTGCCGGCGATCGCCGCCGGATCCAGGCCGTTCGGGTACATCGACCAGATCGGCTGCACGTCGAGCCGGGGCGGGTCGGAGACCGGGATCGCCGCCATGCCGAAGTCCAGGCTGCCCGTGCCGATCGGGAGCAGCGCGAAGAGCGCGCCGGCGCCGCTCGCCACCGCGAAATCGACGGCGCGCTCGGGCGGACCGGCCACGAACACCACCGCGTCGTCGGCGAGCGCGAGCTCGCTGCCTTTGAGCGCGAGCGGACGCGCATGCACCGGGACCATCGAGGTGCGCGCGTCGAGGTAGAACGCCACCGCGCCCGCGCCGCGCGGGACGAGGCGGAGGACGGTGGCGCCGGCGCCCTCCTCGGAGAGCCGCGTCGTCTCGCCGTCGTCGAGCGTGATGAACGCCTGCAGGCGTTCGCCCTCCGTGGTGTGGCGGACGTCGAGCGTTGCGAGCACGGAATGATCGGGGCCCAGCGCGGACGCCGCGATGCGCGTGCTCGCGCGGCTCTTGGCGATCTGCTTGGTGTCACGGCCGCCGAGCGTCGTGCGGTAGACGATGCCGCCCGCGGCCTGGCAGTAGACCCACTTGCCGGCCAGCTCGCACGGCGGCCAGCGCATGCCCACGAACGAGCTGGGCGCCGGCGGCCGCGCGATCGCCGCCGACGCCGAGGGCGGCGCGGCGAGGGGCACCGGGTAGATGCGCGGCTTGCCGCTGTCGTTGGCGACGAGCTTCAGCTCGGTGGGCGTCACGAGCAGCGCCGCCGGCCCGCGAAAAGGCTGCTCCGCCGGGCCGTAGACGAGGCGACAGGCCGAGCTTCCGCCGTCGACCGGGGCGGCGTCGACCGGGGCGGCGTCGAGCGGCGCGGCGTCGAGCGGCGCGGCATCGACCACGGACGCCTCGACGGTCTCCGGCGCGCGCGGCGCGCGGGCATCGAGGGCCGCGTCCTTCACGGAATCCGAGCCGCCGCATCGATCACACGCCGCGAGCGAGACGGCGATCACCAAGCCCACCGAGGTTCTCCGAAGCACCACGCCCCTGCGTTCTATCACGACGTCAGCACGGCTCCTCCGAAAGCCCGAGCCGGACTTTGTCTTCACGTGCTAGGCGCGCGACGCGCGGGTGGCCCACGCGAGAGGCTTCGCGGCGGCGCGGGTGATCAAGCGCGCGGCGCTGTCTGCGGGCGAGGGCGCGGCCGCGCCGCCGATCTCGCGGCCCAGATCGACGAGCACGCGGTCCACACACGCCATCGCGCTCGCCGCCGCCAGCTCGGTGCCCACGCCGCGAGCGCCTGCGTTGCAGCCTGCCAGGTACAGGCCGCGCAGCGGGGTGTGCACCGGGATGCGCTTCTTTCCGACCTGATCGGGGGTCTGCCCCGTCGACACGGCGGGGCCGAACTCCTTGCCGATCCAGCTCTCGATGAAGTCGACGCTGAAGGTGTCGACGAACACCGTGTGCTGGTCGAGCCCGGGAACGACGCGCCGGATGGTGCGCATCATCGCCTCCTCCCACGCGGCGGGCGGCGACTTCAGCGCGACGTCGCTGGTGGGCGCCACCGCGCAGAGGGTGAGCAGCTGGTGCCCGGGCGGCGCGAGATCGGGATCGAAGTTCGTGGGCACCGGGCAGTAGAACGGCACGATCGGCGGGACCTCGCCGCGCGTGAGGTGCGCGAACATGTCCTTCATGTCGCTCGCGGCGACGTGCGCGAGGTCGATGCCGTCCCCCACGCCGCCCACGATGCAGCCCGCCTCGACGAGCCTCTTGCTCAGGCCGATCTTCGCCTGCACCGCGATGTACGACCCCTGGATGGCGAGCGCCTGCGCGACGTAGGCCTCCGGGAAGTGCTCCGCCCCCACCAGCTTCGTCACCGTGGTGCGCACGCTCGACGTCGACACGACGATGGTGGCGGGAACGACGGTGCCGTCGGTGAGCTCGACGCCGGTGACGCGCCCCTCGCGCGTGAGCACGCGCTGCACGCCGGCGCCGAGGCGTACCTGCGCGCCCCTCTCCTTCGCGAGGCGCACGTACGTCTCGGGGATGGCGATCGAGCCACCCTTCGGGTAGCTGAGCGCGTTGTCGCGCGCCATGTGCCGGAAGCACCAGAGCGCCTCGCCCGCGGAGACCTGCCAGTAGGGCAGAATGAAGTAGAGCCCGAGCAGGAAGCCGAACACGGCGATGGTCGGCGCGTTGTGGGTGAAGGGCTCGAGAAA
>JAYTBL010000238.1:0-4907 GCA_043736975.1 Polyangiaceae bacterium | reverse complement strand
GAACACGGATGCGTGCGCTGCCGCCCGCGGTGAGGATGATGCGCGTCGCCTTGGTCGCGCGTCCCGGCGGGAACGCGGTCTTGGGCGGCTTGTCCTTCGGTAGCTCGACGCGGCGCGCGCCCTTTCCGTCGTACGCCTCCACCTCGAAGCGCGGCTTCGGCTCGCCGGTGAAGTAGAGCGTGACCGAGTCGCTCGTTCGGTTCTTCAGCGTGAGGGTGACCTCGACGCGGCCGCCGGGAGTCGTGGAGGGAGTGTTGGTCGCGACGCTCAGCTCGAGCTTCTCGGCGAGGCCTGCGGGCACGTCCGCGCCCTTGGGGAGCGGCGCGTCGCAGTTGCGGAGGACATCGGCGAGCTGCTCGACCTCGGCCACCGTGCATGCGGCCTCCTTCGCGGACACGGTCGTACCGCTGTTCGGCGAGGTCGTCGGGCCCGCATCGGGCTCGCTCGCCGTGCGTTCGACCACCGGCACGGTGCCGATCGGCTGCATCTCGATGGGCTTGCGCTGCGGCGGCGGCGCGCACGCGAGCACGCCGGAGCCCAGCGCGACGATCATCGCCGCGGCCACCGGGCGCGCGAGTTTCCTCGGGCGCAGGCGCCGGAAAGAGATCGTCATCGCAGGCGATCCTTCGGCAACCCGTGCTTTTTCGTCCAGCTTTTTCCGCAGTCGAAGTAGAAGCGGGCCGAATCTGCGGGACGCCTTCGGCCCCGCCGGCATCGAACGCGTCGAGAAAGGACTGCCAATGCGGAGCTACGAAGTGCTTCTTGCATCTCATGGATCTGTTCGAGGCAGTGGTAAGCGCCTGATGGTCGGACGACGATACCGGATGCTCGGCGGGGCGGCCTGCGCGCTTGCCCTCTGTTCCGCGGCTCCGGCCAGCGCTCAGTCACCTGCCGGTGCGACCGGCGCGCCTCCCGGCACCGCGCCCAACGCGCCGCCGCCTCCGTCGACGCAGACGCAGAGCGCAGCGCCGCCCGTGATGCCGGACGTGCAACGTCGCACCGACGGCGGGGACAGCGATGCCACCGGCGGAGGCAGCCTCACCGCCGAGCAGGTCGGTCAGCGCTCGCAGCTCACCAGCTACCAGGCGAAGGCCGCGGAGCAGAACCTCACCGCCGCCGGCGCGCGCGCCGATCAGCAGTGGACGAACTATCTGCCGCGCATCGGGCTCACGGCGCGGTACACGCGCCTCAGCAACTTCACGCCGCCGTCCTTCGGCGGCAGCGCGCCGTACAACAGCGTCGCGACGAACGAGCCGCCCGGCACGATCAACCCCACCCCGACCTTCGTACCGGGTCCGACCCCCGCCTTGAGAATCCCGCTGGTGCTCGACAACTACCTCACGCAGGCCACCATCGCGATTCCGATCAGCGACTACTACTTCCGCATCGGAAAGGCCTTCACGGCATCCACGCTCTCCGAGGACGCCGCGCGCTTTGACGTGGTGGCGGCCCGCGCGAAGTCGTACGCCGACGGCAAAGTTGCATACTACACGTGGCTGCGCTCGCGCGGCGCGGTGACGGTCACCGAGCAGTCGCTGGCCGTAGCCCAGGCGCACCTGAAGGACTCGGAGAACCAGTTCGCCGTGGGCAACGCCTCCAAGGCCGACGTGCTGCGCGCGCAGACCCAGGTCGCGGCTGCCGAGCTGGCCGTCGACCGCGCGAAGAGCGGCGTCGCGCTCACCGAGCGCCAGATTCGCGTCGCCATCCACGCCAAGGACGAGGACGTCCTCAACCCCAGCGAGTCGCTCGACGGGACGGTCCCGGCCGCGCCCACGAACCTCCGGACGCTCGTCACCGAGGCGCAGGGCGCGCGGCCCGAGATCAAGAGCATCGACAGGAACGCCGAGGCGGCGCGCAAGCTCGCGGACGTCTCCCGCGCCGGGCGCTACCCGGTCCTCGCCGGCTTCGGTGACGTCACCGTCGCGAACCCGAACCAGCGCCGCTTCCCGCAGACCCCGGACTGGTTCCCGACCTGGCAGGTCGGCGCCCAGCTGACCTGGTCGCCCAACGATCTCATCACCGCGAACGCCGGCGGCGCCGACGCCGACGCCCGCGCCACCGCGCTCGAGGCCCAGAAGGCAGCCACGCGCGACGGCGTGGAGCTCGAGGTCACGCAGGCCTACCAGGGCATCTTCGAGGGCGACGCCGCCATCCTCTCGACGCAGCGCCAGCTCGAGAGCGCGGTCGAGGGCTACCGCGTCGCGCGTGAGCTGTTCAACAACGGCCGCGGCACCGCCACCACCGTGATCGACGCCGAGATCGTCCTCGCGCAGACCCGCTTCGAGCGCCTCAACGCCCTCGCCGACGCACGCATCGCCCGCGTTCGCCTCGACCACGCGCTCGGCCGGGACGCGAAGCAGCCCGCGCAGTAGGGCCTCGTCCCTCGAGACGGCGCTTGCCGGCGAGGCCGGCGAGGCGTCTGATGGCGACGATGGGGCTAGAGAAAGGTGCACGCGTCGCGGTCCTCACCTCGGGTGGGGATGCGCCCGGGATGAACGCCGCGGTCCGCGCGGCCGCGCGGGTCGGCGCGGAGCTCGGCCTCGACATGGTCGGGGTCGAGGACGGCTACGCCGGCCTCATCGAGGGGCGCATCGCGCCGCTCGACATCCGCGTGCTCGACGAGGCCTCACGACGTGGCGGCACGGCGCTCGGCACCGCCCGCAGCAAGGCGTTCCAGACCCCCGAGGGCCAGCAGCGCGCCCGCGAGGTCATCGCGAAGCACGAGCTGTGCGGCCTCCTCGTGGTCGGCGGCAACGGCTCGCTCACTGGCGCGCGCACGCTCGAGGACGTCGAGACCAAGAGCGGGAAGCTGGTGGTCGGCGGCGTCCCGGCGTCGATCGACAACGATCTCGCGTGCACCTCGATGGCGATCGGCGTCGACACCGCGATGAACACCATCGTCGAGGCGTGTGACCGCATCTTCGACACCGCCACCGCGCATCGCCGCACGTTCATCGTCGAGGTCATGGGCCGCGACTGCGGCTACCTGGCGATGACCGCCGGCATCGCCGCCGGCGCCGACGCGGTGCTGGTGCGCGAGGCGGGCAAGACCGAGGAGCAGATCGTGGACCAGGTGGTGCGCACGATGCAGCGTGCCTACGGGCCGCAGCCCGCCGGCGCCGCCACCAAGCGGCGCGTGCTGGTCATCAAGTCCGAGGGCGTCGCGCTCGACAGCGCGCACCTCCGCGATCGCGTCGAGGAGAGGGTCAAGACGCTCCTGCCCGACGTCGACACGCGCGTCACGGTGCTCGGTCACGTGGTGCGCGGCGGCACGCCCACCGCGTTCGATCGCCTGCTGGGCGCGCGGCTCGCGAACGCGGCGCTGCGCGCGATGGTCGCCGGTCAGACCGACTTCATGGCGGGCTGGTCGGGCCCCGGCATCACGCGCGCGGCCTGCCCGTGGGATCCCTACGTGGTGCTCACGCCTCTGGCGGAGGTCCTCGCCGAGACCGCGAAGCTGATGGCCGGCGACTCGGACCTCGCGCGCTGGCGCAAGCGTGTCTTCGCCGAGGTCGAGGACATCCTCCAGCGCTGACTGCAGGCACACCCTGCGCACTTCCACCGCTTTTGGCCGGTCGATGTAGGCCCTGCGCAGGCGCCGCGCCGATGCTAAGCTCCGGCGTGGTGCGAGGCCTCAACGCCAGCTCGGTCGCGCGCGCGCTCTGCATGGGCGCGCTGGTCGGCATCCTCGGAGGGGGCTGCGCGCAGCTCGCCGGGCTCGGCGAGGGGACCGACCTGGCGGGCACCACGCCGACGACCACCCCCGTCGGCGTCGAGCCCCGCGGCGACGTGAACATCGCGATCACGCCGACCACCCTGGACTACGGCTCCCTCCCCTGCGGGACGAGCTCGCCCGAGAAGCTGATCAGCATCACCAACAGCGGCTCGCTCCCGGCGAGCTACGAGGTCCAGCTGCCCGCGGGCACGGCGTTCCGTCTCAACGGCGACGCGAAAGGCACGCTCGCCGCCAAGGCGAGCAAGACCATCGGGGTCATCGCCGACCCGCGGCTCGCGGGCGAGAGCAGCGCCGATCTCGTCGTCACCGCCGGTGAGGCGCTCCAGCCGGTCCGCCTCACGACGAAGGGGACCGGCCCGACCTTCGAGCTCACGCAGACGACCATCGCGTTCGGCGAGGTGCGGAAGGAGAGCGGCGGCGCGCTGGTCGCGGTCGAGGTGAAGAACAATGGCACCGACCCGCTGTCGGTCGCGACGTTCACGAGCACCGACCCGAACTTCGAGGTCGAGTGGACCGGGAGGCCAACAGCGTTCTCAGTGCCCCCCGCCGGTAGCGGGCAGTTCAGCGTCAAGCTGAAGCCGGCCGCGAGCCCCGACGGCGCCGCGCTGAAATCCACGATCAAGCCGACCCTTACCGCGTTCTGCGGCACGGCCCCTAGCCTCATCGCGAGCGGTCAGCGCGTCACCTCCGAGATCACTGTGAGCCCAATCGACTGGGGGAGGCAGGCCTGCGGCACGACGCCCGAAATGCGCGTCGTCACGATCAGCAACTACGCGAATATGCCGGCGACCTACACCATCGACAAGGGCGCTTCCCCCGACTACGACGTGAACGACAAGTCGAACGGCACCGTGGCCGCCGCGCCGTCCTCGTCGACGCCAGCGACGGCGACGATCGAGGTCACGCCGAAGCGGCTCGCCGTCACCGCGCCGCTGCCGAACGCGACCCAGCAGCTCGGGATCGTGCTCACCAGCCCCACACCGGGAGCGTCGGGGCGCCGGAACGCCGCGCTCCACGTCGAGACGCGCGGCGCCATCGTCACGCTCACGCCGACGCTCGCGTTCACCGCGGATGGCTCGAAGAACTTCACCGTCGACAACACTGGCAACGAGGACGTCTTCCTGACGTGGGGCATCCAACGATCGAGCCAGTCCTGGTCGGGGAGCGGCCC
>JAYTBL010000237.1:0-1861 GCA_043736975.1 Polyangiaceae bacterium | reverse complement strand
GGTCGTCCCCGGTCACGGTCCCGCGGCGCGGGACGCGGTCAGGCCTACGGGACGTGCTCCTCGCGCGTGCGGGCGAAGAGGATGTGGTCCTCCCATTTGCCTGCGATCTGCAGGTATCTCTCCGCGTAGCCTTCACGACGGAACGCGAGCTTCTCGATGACCCGCAGGCTGCGGTCGTTGCGAGGCATGATGGCCGCCTGGATGCGGTGCAACCCCGCGCTGCCGAACGCGAAGTCGAGCACCGCCGTGATGCCCTCGGAGCAGAGCCCCTTGCCCTGCTGGTCGCCGGACATCCAGTAGCCGAGGTACGCGCCGTACATCGCGCCGCGCATGACTCCGCTCAACGCGATCTTCCCTACCAGGCGCTCCGGCCGCTCCTTCATCGCCACCATGAACACGAAGCTCGCGCCGTGCTTCCAGTCGCGTCGCTGGCGCAGCACCGTCTTCGATACCTCGGTGATCGATGACGGATCCTCGCCCGGCGGGGGCGCCGGATTCCAGGGGCGCAGGTGCTCGTGGTTCGCCCGCAGCACCCGCCGGATCTCGGTCACGTCGCCGGTGCGCGGCGGGCGCAGCACCAGCCGGGGCGTCACGAGCCGGGTCGTCAGCGACGGGACCACGCTTCAGTATCTCAGAGCAGGCCCACCGGGTCGACGTCGATGGCGACCCGGACCGTGCGCGGCAGGTCCCCGGAGGCGGTGTGGATGGCGAGCGTGGCGCGGCGCAAGGTCTCGCGCGACGTACCGCGCAGCATCACCCGAAAGCGGAAGCGATTGCGCACCTTCGCGATGGGCGCAGGCGTCGGGCCGAGCACCGTCACCGCCCCGGGCTCGCCGAAGCGCGACGCCGCGCGCGCCGCCCGCGCGAGGTGCGCCGTCGCCTCCTGGGCCTCGTGCTCGTCCAGCGCATCGACGCGGGTGAGCACCATGCGCGAAAACGGCGGATAGGCGAGCTCCTTGCGATCACGGAGCTCGCGCTCGATGAACCCGGTGACGTCGTGCTGCGCCGCGAACTTGATGGCGTGGTGCTCGGGGTCGAACGTCTGAACGAGCACGCGGCCCGGCGTGTCGCCGCGGCCCGCCCGCCCCGCGACCTGCACCAGGAGCTGGAACGCGCGCTCGCTCGCCCGGAAATCAGGGATCGAGAGCGCAGCATCGGCGTTGATCACGCCCACCAGCGTGACGAACGGCAGATCGTGCCCCTTGGTGACCATCTGCGTGCCCACCAGGATGTCGACCTCACGCGCGCGCACGCGATCGAGGACCTTCTCGATCTGCTTGCCGGTGGCGACGTCGCGATCGAGCCTCGCGATGCGCGCCTCGGGGAACGCAGCCGCGAGCGTCTCCTCGAGCTTCTCCGTCCCGAGCCCCTCGAGCGCGATCCGATCCGAGTCGCACTTCTTGCAGCGGAGCGGCAGTTGCGCCTCGTAGTCGCACCAGTGGCAGCGCATGGTGCCGCCCTTCTTCTTGTGCAACGTGAGCGCGACGGTGCAGTGCGGGCACGACGCGAGCTCACCGCACCCCTCGCAGCGGATGCTGGGCGCGAAGCCGCGGCGGTTGAGGAAGAGGATCGTCTGCTCCTTGGCGGCGAGCGTCTGCTCGATGGCGCGGTGGAGGAGCAGGCTGAGGCGCTTGTCGCCGGTGGGGCCGGGGCCGATGCGCCGGAGATCGAGGATCTCGACCTTGGGCATCTGCTGGGCGCGCGCGCGATCGGGCAGGATCAGCTTCGTCGCCTTGCCGGTCCGCGTGAGGTGCTCGCTCTCGAGCGAAGGCGTCGCGCTGCCGAGCACGCATACGCCGCCGTGCATGTGCGCGCGCAGGATAGCCATGTCGCGCGCGTGGTAGCGCACGCCCTCCTCCTG
>JAYTBL010000236.1:0-4922 GCA_043736975.1 Polyangiaceae bacterium | reverse complement strand
GCCCGCCGGTGCTCGCGCCGCGGGCGCGACCGCTCGAGAAGGAGATGCCAGCCTCGACGCTCTCGCCCGAGGAGGTGGCGCTGGTCATCGAGAAGGGCTCGCATGCCGGGCCGCCGCCGGTGGCCGGGGCTGCCGACGAGGAGGAGCTCGGGCGTTCCTCGGTACCGGGGCTGGCCTCGGTGCTCGAGCCGTCGTCGGACCCGAAGGCGGTGGTGCGGCGCGCGAGCGAGCGGCTGCGCCTGGGGACGCCGCTCGCGGCAGTGACAGCGGGAAAGCCGCTCGATGCCGCGATCGACGACATCCTGCGCGAGAGCCAGCCCGAGCTCGGACGGCTGCCGCCGGCACCGCGCCCGCTCGAGCCGTTGCGTCGCGAGCTCAGCGCGACCCTCGTGACGGCGAGCGGGGCCGTCTTGCTGGGGCCGGAGTCGGCCGCGGGGTCGACGGGCGCGCCGATGCCGTCGTCGTTCCCGCAGATGAACCGCACGCTCTCGATGGATCCGAGGCCGGCGGCCGAGCGCAGCGAGACCGCCGGCCGAACGACACGGGCCGACCGAGCGCAGCGAGGGACGGCCGTGAACGTCGAGCTGACGAAGCCGACGCCGCTCGCCGAGACGCTCGTGACCGAAGTACCCACCGCGCGCCCACCGCCCGCGATCGCGCAGTCGGTCACCGCGCCGATGCCGGCGGTGACTCCGCCCTCGCTGAACCCCGCGACCGCGAAGATGCGGGCGTTCACGCTGCCGCAGGAGGCGCTGGGATCCGTGCCGCCTCCGCCTGCGGCGGGATCGCCGGCGACGACGATGCCGCTCGCGCCCGCAGGAGCGCCGCCGCCGCTCCCGGCGGCGGCGTTACCACGCGCGAGCTCGCCGAGCTATCCAGGGCTACCGGGGTCGGGCTCGCCCGGATCGGGCTCGCCCGGATCGGGCTCGTCGTCGGGCGGAGGATTGACGCCGCCGGCGCCCGACACCGCGCCGCTCCCGCCGAGTCATGTCAGCCACTCGAGCCGCGCCTCGGGCGGGAGGGGCTCGCGAGACGTCGCGACGACGCCGCCGAGCCGCGCGACGCGCGAGCCGATCCCGTACCCCGCGAGCGCACCGCCGCCGCCGAAGCGATCGCGGTGGTTCGCGATCTTCGCGGTGGTGGTGATCGGCGGGGCGGCGGCCTCGGCGGGGGCGCTCGGCTACCGGCAGCGACAGAAGACGCATGCGGCGAAGGCGGCGAAGGCGGCGACGGCGGCGCCGACGGTCGCACCGCCTCCGCCCGCCTCCGCCCCCGTCCCGCCCACGACGGCGGACGGCGCGCCGGCGCCGGTCGCGAGCGGTCCGTCGAGCGCGGCTCCCGGCGCGAGTGCGAGTGCGAGCGCCAGCGCGGACGCGGGCGCGGGCGCGGCGGGGGTGGCGGAGGGGATGGGCCGGGTGACGACGCTCGGGACCGCACCGGGGCGGCGGATCTTCGTCGATGAGAAGACGGTGGGGCAGACCCCTGAGGCCGTGGTCGTCAAGTGCGGTGTCCGCAAGATCAAGCTGGGGAGCAGCGGCTCGACGCAGAGCATCGACGTGCCGTGTGGCGGCGAGATCGCCGCCGGCGACCGCTGAGAGAACGTCACTTTGGGTCGACGCGCTCATCGAGGAGCGCGGGCGTCGCGGGGGCTGCGGCGCCGGGCCGGAAGAACCCCCAGAAGCCCTGCGCCCAGTCCGCGCCGCCGCGGTCGGTCGGGTGTATGCCGTCGCCCGCGCGCTGGAGCTTCAGGCTGCTCGAGTCATAGAACTTGCAGGGCGCGACGTTGTCGCGGAGCACCTGCACGATGCCGGTGTCCGGCTTCCAGGTGGGCGGGCCCATCCAGTAACAGTCGCGCGCGCCGATGCGCGACACGATGCTCTTCACGTTCGGGATCATCGCGGCCGGGTAGGGAACGAACACGTCGTTGGTGCCGAGCGTGATGATCACGATGTCGGGACGGTGCTTCGCGATGAGGTCCTTCAGCTTCGACGACTTGTCGTAGCTGACGATCGACTCGCTGACCTTGTAGTCCCGGATGAACTTGGCGCCCTCGCCGGTGAAGCGCGCGTCGAGCGCCTTGGTCAGGCCGAGGTGGCCGCCGACCATCGAGTCACCGACGTGCAGGACGACCTTCCCGCTGAGCGACGCCTCCTCGGTCCCCGCGTCGGTCACGCCCTCGAGGGCGGTCGCGAGCTGTAGCTTGGCGCTCGTCGTGGTGACGCCACGCTCGGCCGCCAGCGGTACCGCGAGCGCGGCCGGCGGAGGCGCGGGACCGGGCGAGGGTGGATTACGCGAGCACGCCGGAGCGTTCGCAAGGGTCAGAAACGCGCAACCCAGCACCACGGGACGCATCACGTCTTCTTATGGCAGAGCGCGATCGAACGGTCGAGATTCTCGACGCGGGTTTTCTCTGATGCTCCCTACTGCGCGACGTCGGCGCAGCAGCGGAAGCCGGTCGAGTAGTCGTGGTACCAGGACGCGTGCGCGTCCGTGCGGTAGCCGCAGCCGTCGCCGTTCTGGGTCACGTCGAGGTAGTAGCCGCCCTGGAACGTACCCTCGGGATCGAGGACCCACTCGTGGAGGTTTCCGACCATGTCGTAGACGCCGTAGCCGTTCGTGCAGTCCTCGTGGGAGCCGGTCTCCGCGAGCCCGCCCGCCATCTGGTTGAGCTGGGGATCGTTCATCTTGTCCCAGCTCCAGGCGGCCTTGCCGCCGGTGGCGATCTGCGCGCCGTAGAAGACGCCGATCGGGCTCTTGCCCGTGTCGTTGCAGGTGCCGGGGGTCCGCGCGTCGGAGTAGCCGAACTTCTTCGGGTCGGGGCCCTTGCACGCGGTCTTCCACTCGGCCGGCTTGCAGAGGCGCTTGGCGGAGCGGCCGCAGGCCTCGATCGCCTGCTTCTCGCTGATGTAGCCTTGCGGGTAGACGCCCTTCTCGCTCACCGCGCGCACCACGTGGCCTTCGACGCCCTGGTAGTACGGCCAGGCGCGCTCCTCGCCGCTCGGCATGAGCTCGACGAGCGATGCCTCGTACTTGTCGACGCAGAACTTGTCGTCGATGCTCGCCATGTCCGGCGGGCAGAGGCCGTTCATGGGGAGGGGGCGGTCGCCGGCAGCGAGGAGCTCCTCCACCGGGATCTCGGCGGCGGAGCCGAAGCCCAGGCGCGGCAGCGCGCCGGAGGCGAGCTGGAGGGCGTCCGGACGCGGAGACTCGGAAGAGGTGAAAGACGTGGTCCCGAACATCCGCTCGGCGAACGACGTGGGGTTACGAAGGCCCGTCGGACCTCCGTGGCAACCCACCACTCCGAGGAGGGTGACTGCCGTGACACTCGCGATCGCTGCCGAAATAAGCCAAGCCGGGTGGGGATACTTCTTCACTACTCACCTCCGGCGGAGCCCCCCGAGCCGCGTGCAGCGAGAGGGGCGAGCGGCGCGTAGTTACCTACGCGTCACTGGGCATAGTTTGAACCAGAGGGGTCGAACAACCCCAATCGACGTCTCCATTGCATTTAGGTAGGTCTTGCACTCCACATAAACTGTTGATGCGCTTCAGGTTTTCGCATGATGTCATGAACTTGTAATCGGCAGCTGATCCCCAGGCTCAGGTTTTGTCCACAGCGACAAATTGCCGCAGAATGGCGTCGAACGCCGCGGGCGTGAGCCGTCCCGTCTGCGTGTTCTGCTGGCTGACGTGGTAGCTCCCCAGCAGGACCGGCTGCCCGGCGAGCGCGAGCTCGGCCCCGTGCGCGAACCGCGGTCGCGGCCGCGGGAGCGTCACTCCGCGTCGCGACAGGTGGTCGAGGAACGCGCTCCACGCGATCGCGCCCAGCGCGAGGACCGCCCGCGGGCGGAGCAGCGCCAGCTCGCGATCGAGCCAGGTCCCGCACTCCTCTACCTCGGCGGGGAGCGGGCGGTTGTCGGGCGGTACGCAACGCGCGGCCAGTGTGACGTGGACGCCACGCAGGACGAGTCCATCGTCGCGTCGCTCGCTGGTCGGCTGGCTGGCGAGCCCAGCCCGGTGGAGCGCGGCGTAGAGGAAGTCGCCCGAACGGTCGCCGGTGAAGACGCGGCCGGTCCGGTTCGCGCCGTGCGCGCCGGGGGCGAGGCCGAGCACCACGAGCGAGGCGCCGGGATCGCCGAAGCCCGTCACCGCCTTGCCCCAGTACGGCTCCGCGAGGTACCGCCGCCGCTTGGTGCGGGCGACCTCCTCGCGATGGGCGACGAGGCGCGGGCACTTGCGGCACCTCGTCACCGCGCGATCGAGCAGCTCGAGCTTCGGCAGTGCCGCCATGCCTCCTCTCTATCCGAAAACGCTCCGAGCCTCCGATGCTCCGTGTGAAACTCTCGCTCTCGCTTGAACCGCCTCTACCTGTCCCCGGGAATGTTCGGCTTCGGCCGGCTCGCGACCTACGACTACTTCGCGCACGTGGAGCGCGCGCTGGTCCGCCGCTTCGCGGAGGCCGGAAAGGAGCTCGAGGTGCACGTCGTCGACGTCTCGCCGACCGCCTCGATCCGGCGGCGCGCGGTGCGCCTGGCCGAGCTCGTCGCGAAGACCGCCGCGGATGCCGCGGAGGGGGAGGGGACCATTCATCTCCTCGGTCACTCCACCGGCGGGCTCGATGCGCGCCTCGTCGCCTCGCCCTCGGTCAAGCTGCCGATTGCAAGAGAGAACCTCGCGTGGCTCTCGCGCCTCCGCAGCGTGACCACGATGAGCACGCCGCACTACGGCACGCCGCTCGCCAGCTTCTTCGCCACGGTCAGCGGACAGCGGATCCTCTACGCGGTGAGCGCGCTGACCTTCATCGGCCTCTCGCTCGGCGCGCCGCCGCTCGCCGCCGCCAGCGCGCTGGTCGTCGCCATCGGGAGGCTCGATCGCATGATCGGCGTCGATGTCCGCATCCTCGATCGCACCACCGACGCGCTGCT
>JAYTBL010000235.1:0-1866 GCA_043736975.1 Polyangiaceae bacterium | reverse complement strand
GCAAGGCCGAGATGCGCCAGGCCGAGCAGCGCAGGGCTGACGCCGCCGAGCGCGAGACGCTCGCCACCGAGCGCAAGGCATCCGCCGAGGCGAAGGCGCAGGCTGACGCGTTCACCGCTGCGAAGATGTCGCCGAGCAAGGCGCTCGAGCTCCTCGGCATGTCGCCGAAGGAGTTCCTCGAGTCGCTCGCCACCGAGCACGAGCCCGAGGCTGTCGCCAAGCGCGCGACGGTCGGCGTGCAGAGCGAGGTGCAGAAGCTTCAGTCGCGCATCGACGCGATGGAGGCCGAGCGTCGACAGGAGCGCCAGACCGCGGCGCACCGCGAGACGCAGGACGCCACGCAGCGCGAGGGCGAAGCCTTCGCGGAGGAAGTCGCCTCCAACGCCGAGAAGTACCCCGCGTTGTGCGAGACGTGGACGCCGGACCAGTTCGTCGGCGAGGCGCTGCGGTGCCTCGAGGAGCCAGTGGCGAAGACTCGTGACGGTCGAAGCGTGTCCCGCCTGGAGTGGTTCCAGAGCGAGCAGGGCCGCATCCCGTCCAACGAAGAGATTGCAGAGTTTCTGGAGCAGCGGGCGCAACCCGAATTCCAGAAACGCAGCGCGTGGCGCGAGCGCATCGGTAAGAGCGCGCCAGTCCCCAGTCAGGGTGTTTCCGCGATCCAGGGCCAACCGGTGATGGCCGCTAAACCGCGCACGCTGACGAACGGGGCAAGTGCCATCAACGCGAGCGCCCGCAAGGGCGAGCTTACGGACGTGGAGGCTCGCGAAGAGTCCATCCGCATCTTCGAGCAGATGTACGCATCGCGACAGGGCACCTGATCCGCACGGCAGCGACGAGCGCGGTGGCTTCCACCACCTGCCTCGGAGTTTGTCATGCCCGCTCTACTCGACATCGCCGCGCTCAACGCGGTGCTCAAGACTCAGTACACCCAGAAGAAGGTCAACCTTCTCACCTACAAGAACAACCCCTTCTACGCGATGTGCCCGAAGCGCACCGACTTCGTCGGCGCGAACAAGGTCGTCGCCATCCGCAACGGCGCGCCCCAGGGACGTGGTCTCGGCGCGGCTGGCTTCACCGCCGGCCTCGCGAACATGTCCTCCAGCGTCTACAACAAGTTCACCGTCACCCGCATCGCGGACTACGCCTTCGGGCAGGTGACCACCGAGGCGATTCGCGCCTCGAAGAACGACGCCGGTAGCCTCGTCGACGGCCTGAAGGCCGAGGTCGACGGCGCCATCTACACGAACATGCGGTCGCTCGCGATTGGCATGTTCGGCAACTCCGGCGCCGCACGCGGTCGCATCTCGGCGACTTCGACGGTCGGCACGCCGACCATCACGCTTGCGACGCTCACCGACATCACGGCGTTCGAGGTCGGAATGATCCTCAACGTCGCGTCGACGGACGGCACCACCGGCGCAAAGCGCGCCGGTACGGTCACCGTCGTCGGTCTCGATCGCGTGCTCGGCACCATCACGGTGTCGGGCAACTGGTCGGCCGGCATCGCGGCGGTTGCGGTCAACGACTTCGTCTTCCAGAACGGCGACTTCGAGGCCACGAAGACGGGCCTCTCGGGTCTCGGCGCCTGGCTCCCCCTCGTCGCCCCAGCCGGCGGCGACAACTTCTTCGGCCTCGACCGGAGCTCTGATGTGACGCGCCTCGCGGGCATCCGCGACACGACCCACGCGGGCGGCCCCATTGAAGAGACCATCATCGACCTTGCGGCGCTCGTCGTCCGCGAGGGCGGGATGCCCAACAAGGTCATCATGAACCCGCTCGACGTCGCCCTGCTCATCAAGGCGCTGTCCTCGAAGGTCATCTACGACCGCTCGAAGAGCTTCGACGAGCCCGACATCGACTTCAAGA
>JAYTBL010000234.1:0-4925 GCA_043736975.1 Polyangiaceae bacterium | reverse complement strand
TGCAGGCCTGCACGCAGTGGCCGCCGGCGCAGGTCATGCTGCACTTGCCGTCGATCCCGCAGAGCTGCGAGCAGTAGCCGCCGGCGCACGTGAGGAGGCACTCCACGCCGTCGCATTCCTGACGGCACGCGCCCTTCTCGCACTTCTTCTCGCAGAGCGGTCCGTCGTACACGCCGCACGACTGGAACGCGCCGAGCGCCATCCCCTTGGCCAGCGCCGTGGGACGGAGCAGCGGGGCATCGGCGTCACGGAGGAGGGTCACGGCGGTGGGCGCGGGCGCGGGCGCGGCCTCGGCGGCGGCGTCGCGCGGGGGGCCGGCATCGGTAGCGGCGTCGGGCTTGGCGGTGGTGGTGGTGATGGGCTCGGGCCCCGCGTCCTCGGCGCCCGGCTTGCCCATGCACGACTCGCAGCCTCCGCAGCCGGAGACCAGCGCGAGCGCGAAAACGGAGACAGCCCTCATGACCTTCATGTCGATCGATCCTCTCGCCCCGTCACGTTCAGGAAGATGGCCATGACCTCGTCGCGCGTGAGCTTCGCCGCTCCGGCGTCGAGCCGGTCGAGCGTGGCCTCGGCGAGCCGCACCGGCAGCTCGCAGAACGCCCTCACGCTCGCGGACGCGCCGGCGCGCGCGAGCACCGCGACGTACTCGTTCGCCGACGCGAGATCGGCGCGCGCCAGCGCCACCACCTCGGCGCGGGGCACGCCCGCGGGCAGGTACTTGCGGCCTTCGCGCGCGTCGCTGGGCGCGTCCTTCAGGATGTTCACCAGCTGCAGCGCCTCACCGAAGAGCGGCGCGAGATCCATCAGCACGTCGCGCTCGGGCTCGAGGCCTGGGTCGCGCAGGATGAACATCTCGGTGAGCAGCTCGCCGACGATCCCCGCCACGGCATAGCAATAGTCGCGGAGGTCGAGCACGTCGACGAGCTCGAGGCCGCCCTCGTCCGTCTGGCGGCTCACGAACTCGGCCATCTTCGAGCTGGTGCGCACGACGTCGAGCATCATCGATGTCGCGACGTCGGTGCCGCGCGCCAGCATCGCGCCGCGTACCGCATCGGCGCGGGTGAGCAGGAGCAGGCATCCTGCGTCCGCGGTGGGCGGCGCGTCGGCGACGGTCTGCAGCCACCCGCGCTCGTCGGCCTCGCCCACCAGCCACTCGCCGAACGAATCGAGCGCCACGATGCGCGCATCGCGTCCCCAGGACGGCGCGTCCTCCAGCGTGTCCGCCATGCGGAAGAGGAGGTAGGCGAGGCCCACGTCGGAGGCGAGCGGCTCGTCGAGCAAGGGAATGGTGAGCGCGAAGGTTCGGCTCGTCTTCTCGAGCAACGATGCGAGCTCACCCGGCAGAAGCGGCATCGCGCCGCGCGCTGCTGACGGGCCCGTGCTCTCGGGGCTGACCCCCGGCGGGGGCACGCTTCGCAGGTGCCGCATCGGTGTGGCATACCCAGCCGCTGGCCGAGCCACAAGCGCTATGCTGTCCCGAAATGGGGGACGACGATCTCGACAGCACCCTGCACGTGCCCAACGATGCCGATCGCACCGTGCAATCGCGGGTCCTGGCCGACGGAATGACGGTCGCGCCGGGCGCGATGCCCACGGAGTCGATCCGCCTGCCGGACACGGCGCTGCACGTCGCCGGCAAGCGCCACGAGGACGGCGCGGATGCCTGGGTGATGGATCCGTGGACCGGCGAGCGCGTCGCTCCGGTCATCCTCGCGGGGCTCTCGCGCGCCGAGGAGGCCGCGCAGGCGGCCACGGCGGCGTTCGAGGTCACGCGGCGCATGCCGAGCTACCAGCGGCGGCGGCTGCTCAAGGAGATCACGCGGCTCGTCGCGCAGTCGCGCGAGGAGCTCGCCACCCTCATCACGCGCGAGTCGGGCAAGCCGAAGACGCTCGCGCGCTTCGAGGTCGATCGCGCGATCGTCACGTTCGGGCTCGGCGCCGAGGAGGCGGTGCGGATCGGCGGCGAGGTGGTGCCGCTCGACGTCACCGAGGCCACCGCCAGCTATCGCGGCTCGTTCCAGCGCGTGCCGCGCGGGCCAGTGCTCGCCATCACTCCCTTCAACTTTCCGCTCAACCTCGTCGCCCACAAGGTGGCGCCGGCGCTGGCGTGCGGCGCGTCGGTGGTCCTCAAGCCTGCCCCGCAGACGCCGCTCACCGCGCTCAGGCTCGCCGAGATCGTGCGGGCGGCGTGCGCGCATGCCGGCGCGCCGTCCGACACGATGCAGGTGGTGCCGTGCACCAACGACGTCGCCGAGCAGCTCGTGCGCCACGAGGCCTTCTCGGTGCTGTCGTTCACCGGCAGCGATGCCGTGGGGTGGCACCTCAAGTCGATCGCCGGCAAGAAGCACGTCGTCCTCGAGCTGGGCGGGAACGCTGCATGCATCATACACGAAGATGCGGCCAGCATCCCCGGCGCGCAGCCGGCGCGCAGCCTCGCGCAGATCGCCGCAGTGGTCTGCGCCAGCTCCTTCAACTACGCCGGGCAGGTCTGCGTGAAGACGCAGCGGCTCTACCTCCACTGGGGGATCGCCGATCGCTTCCTCGCCGAGCTGATCCCGCGGGCCTGCTCGTACACGCCGCAGGATCCGCGCAGCTCGGCGGCGGCGATCGGGCCGATGATCGACGAGCGGTCGGCGGCGCGCGTCGATTCGTGGATCGAGGCGGCGCGGGCGGCGGGGGCCACGCCGCTCGTCTACGGCAAGCGCGAGGGTAACCGCATGCCGGCCACGGTGCTGCGCATCGAGGGCGACGGGCGCGGGCTCGACATCGTGGAGCAGGAGGCCTTCGGCCCGGTGCTCACCGTGCACGTCTACGAGACGTGGCCCGACGCGCTGCGCATGGTCAACCAGACGCGCTACGGCCTCCAGGCCGGCATCTTCACCGACTCGAACACGCGGATCCGCGAGGCGTTCGATACGCTCGAGGTTGGTGCGCTGGTGGTGAACGACGTGCCGAGCATCCGCGTCGATGCGATGCCCTACGGCGGGCGCCGCGACTCCGGGATCGGACGTGAGGGAGTTCGCTACGCCATCGAGGAGATGACCGACCGCAAGATGCTCGTGGTGCGGTCGTAGCTATTGCGCGATTCGCTCGGTTTGGTACGCCTTCGATCATGAAGTTGCACGCTGCGCTGGGGGTGGTCATGCTCGGGCTCGCGGCCTCGACCGCCGGGTGCGTGGGTGACGACTACGGACGCTGGGGATACCGGCAGGACAGCGAGATCGTCTTCGGCATCGCGCAGAAGAAGAGCGCCGAAGGCAAGCTGACCACCTCGGTCGGCTACGAGTTCCTCGACGTGCTCGACAGCGGCTGGAGCGCGGTGGGCCTCGTGAGCCGTGATCGCAGCTGCTGGGCGGAGCGGCTCGACGGCCGGCTCGGTCAGCCGCGCGTCGAGGGCGGCGTCGCGACGTTCGAAGGCGGCTCGCTGCCGCCCAACGGCATCGCGGTGATCGCGAACCGGCCCGACGAGCTCGTGCTCGACGCGCCGGCCTGGGCTGGCTCCGGCGATCGCATCACGTTCCAGGCACGGGGCTTCGCGATGCCGACCATCGCGCCCCAGACGCTCTCGCTGCCTTCGACCGAGCTCGCGCTCCTCGCGCCCGCCGATCCCGCTGCCGAGGTCGCGGTCGATACCACCGCGAACGAGCTCGAGATCGGCTGGACGCCCGCCGCTACCGCGGGCAAGCGCGAGACGGTCGTAGCGTCGCTGGTCGCGATCCCCGAGAACGCGCCGGACTCGCGGGGCGTCGAGCTCCGCTGCTTCTTCGATCACGACGCCGGCAAGGGCCGCCTCCCGCAGGCGCTCGTCACGCGCTTCGCGGCGCTGGTGGGGGGCACGGGCGTCATCAAGGGCAAGCTCCACATCGCGACGCACCGCCAGCTGACCATCTATGCGCAGGGTGGCTGGACGGTCTACGTGGTGGCCTCGGTCGATCAGCGCGAGCAGCCCTTCACGCTCGCGCGGTAGGCCGGCCGGCGCGCCGAGTTGACGGCCCGCGCTGCCGGGCCTACCTCTGCGCCATCATGTCCGAGCACTCTCACGGCGATCACTCCCACGGCGACCACGCGCGCGAGCATCCGCATCGCAGCCGGCCGACCAGCGCCGACGATCCGCTTCTCGGGGTGCAGCACGTCATCCTGGTGATGAGCGGCAAGGGCGGCGTCGGCAAGAGCACGACCGCCACCAACCTGGCGATGGCGCTCTCCAAGCGCGGCTTTCGCACCGGGCTGCTCGATGCCGACATCTACGGCCCCTCGATCCCCACCATGCTCGGGGTCAGCGGGCGTCCGGTCTCCACCGACGGCAAGACCATCGATCCGCTCGAGCGCTTCGGGATCAAGCTCATGTCGATCGGCTTCCTGCTCGACGATCCCAAGAGCGCTGTCATCTGGCGCGGACCGATGCTGCACGGCGCGCTCCAGCAGTTCCTCAAGGACGTCGCCTGGGGCGACCTCGACTACCTCGTCCTCGATCTGCCCCCTGGCACCGGCGACGTCGCGCTCTCGCTCGCGCAGCGCACCAGCGTCACCGGCGCGGTCATCGTCACCACGCCGCAGAACGTCGCGACCGATGACGTCTACAAGTCGGTCTCGATGTGTACCAAGGTCGACATCCCGGTGCTGGGCGTCGTCGAGAACATGAGCTGGTTCATCGACACCGCGGGCGTCAAGCACGAGCTGTTCGGCGCCGGCGGTGGTCAGGCCATCGCCGACTTCGCGAAGGCGCCGCTGCTCGCGCAGATCCCGATCGATCAGAACGTGCGCGAGTGGGGCGACAAGGGCACGCCGATCGTCCAGGCGATGCCCGAGAGCAGCGTCGCCGCCGCCTACCTCGCGCTCGCCGACAAGCTCGTCGATGTGGTCGCGGCGCGCGCCGACGATCTCGGTGACGACGCAGGGCCGATCATCGATCGCAGCGGCGGATC
>JAYTBL010000233.1:0-1866 GCA_043736975.1 Polyangiaceae bacterium | reverse complement strand
CCACGCGCTCGATGAGCGCGATGACCGCCAGCATGCGCGGGCTGCGGGCCACCAGGCGGCCGCGGGAGGTCTGCCGGACGGCTGTGACCTGGGCCAGCCGCTGGGACTCGGTGGGCGTCTCGGGATCCTCGAAGTCGGTACGTGAAGCTGGGTGACCCATTACGCATGGATCAACGGCCGCGACCGGGGAGGACTTCAGGCGTCAGGCAGAGATGCCGGCGAATCCTTCGCGAAGCGGGGTGAGGGCCGTGACCACATCGCGTAGCCGCTTGGGGTCCTGATGCAAGTTCGCCTCCACCAGGTGGGTCATGCAGAACGAGTAGATCGCCAGCAGGTTGTCACAGAGCTCCGGCGCCTGGTCGCGATCGAGGGTGGAGGCGAGCTCGACGAGGATCGCGTGCGCCTTGCCGATGCGCTCGCCGACGCGGGCGCAGTCCTTCGCGACCATCGCCGTCTCGGCCTCGCCGACGAAGCGGATGGCACCGTCGAAGAGCATCACGAGGAGCTGGACCGGCGAGCAGGTCTTGACCTGGACGCCTTTGTAGCGCGCGGCCGCCGAGGAGGCGTTGAATGTAGAGTTCATGGTTCTCAGCCCTCAGCGCGTGACGGTGGTGATGCCGGCGATGGCGGCAGACATGGCGGAATACTTGCTCTGGGCGATGTCGAGGGCCGCGTACTGCCGGCGGAGCTGCTGCTCGTACTCGTCGACGCGCTTCTGCTTGTTGGCGGCGGACGTGTCGAGGCTCGTGCTGGTCGCCTGGAGCGCCGCGATGCGCGACCGGATGGGGGACTTGGCGCCCGTGATCAGCGAGTCGACCGCGCTGGAGATGGTCTTCATGATGCCGGTGGCGCCGGAGGTGGTGTCGGTGATGAAGAGGCGGCGGACGCTGTCTGGGTCCCTCGCCACCGCGGCGTCGAACTTCGTGGCGTCGACGGAGAGCGTGCCGTCGGCGCCGAGCTTCACGCCGACCGAGCCCAGCGTGCTGAACGAACCGCCCGCCCCGGGCACGGCGCTGCCGACCATGCGCGCGAAGCCGTCGAGCGCGCGCCGCATCGAGGAGTCGCCGGCGAGCACCGAGTTCGTCGCCTTCACCGTCGAGTAGCCGGTCGCGGTGTGCGTGGCATTCACGATGTCGTTGTAGGAGGCGATGAAGCCGTTGAGCTTCGTCTTGAGCGCCGTGGTGTCGCTGCTCACGCGGATCGTCGAAGAGACACCGGTCTTCGTCAGCGCGAGCGTCACGCCGGGAACGACCCCGGCGATCTGGTTCGTGGGACGCGTGATGGGGAGACCGTCGACGGTGAGCTGCGCGTCACCCGCGGCCTGGTAGAGGTTCCCCGGGTCTTCGAGCCCGAGATCGAGACCCGTCTGCGTGACCGTGAAGGCGTTCGCCGCGCCGGTGTCGAGGCCCTGCACCGAGAGGCGGTAGTTCGTACCGTCGTAGAGCACCGAAGCGGAGACGCGCGCGCCGCTCTTGGCGAAGCTGGCCGCGATGTCGCCGAGCGTGTCGGTCGCCGAGACCGCGACGTCGATGGGGTCCCCGGTGCCGACCTTGATGGAGAGGGTGCCGCTCATCCCGAGCGCCGCCCCGCTCGACGCCTGCGTCGTACCGCGGAGCTTCTGGATGGAGGCGAGCTGCGTCACCGTCACGTCGTACGAGCCTGGCTGGGCGGTGCCGGTGGCGCTGGCCACCACCGAGGCATCGCTCGAGGTCGTCGCGTACGAGGCATAGCCCGCGGCGTCGCTCATCGAGGCGGCGTTCGCCCGAAGGGTCGTGAGCCGCGAGGTGTAGGTGTTGAACGTCGAGACGGCCGAGTCGACCTGCGCCTTCTTCGCCCCGAGAGCGTCGATCGGCGCCCTGGCGATCG
>JAYTBL010000232.1:0-1867 GCA_043736975.1 Polyangiaceae bacterium | reverse complement strand
ATGCGCGGGGGGCCCGGTGCTCCGCACGGCCTGCCGCCCTTGCAGCGCCTCCTCGCGTGGGTGCGGCTCGAGCGCGACGACGTCGGGTGGCGGTGGTCTACGCGGTGGGGGTCGGCCTCCTTTCGCTCGCCACGCCGCTCGGCGTGCAGTTCCTGGTCAACACCGTGGCGTTCGGCGCGCTCGTCCAGCCTCTGGTTGTCCTCTCGCTGCTCGTGGCCGCGGGCCTCTCTTTCGCAGCGGTCCTGCGCGCGCTCCAGGCGTACGTCGTCGAGCGCTTGCAACAGCGGCTCTTCGCGCGCGTCGCGCTCGACCTGGCGCAGCGCCTGCCGCGTGTCGAGCTCGATGCGCTCGACGGCCGCCACGGCCCCGAGCTCATGAACCGCTTCTTCGAGATCGCATCGGTGCAGAAGGGAGCGTCGACGATGCTGGTCGACGGGGTGGCCATCGTCCTCCAGACGCTCGTGGGCGCGCTGCTGCTGGCCTTCTACCACCCGTTCTTGCTGGCCTTCGACATCGTGCTGATCGCGTCCTCGTCGTCCTCGGTCGAGGCGCGATCGCGACGGCGATCAAGGAGTCGAAGGCCAAGTATTCTCTGCGCGCGTGGCTCCAGGAAACGGCGCGCCACGTCGAGACGTTCAAGCTGCAGAACGGTGATCTGATGGCGCGCGCGCGCGCGGAGTCGCTCACCGTCGCCTATCTGTCGGCGCGCAAGAAGCACTTCCGGATCGTCTTCCGCCAGCTGATCGGCGCGCTGGCGGTGCAGGCCGTCGCCAGCGCGGCGCTGCTGGGGATTGGCGGCTGGCTCGTGATTGCGCGCCAGCTCTCGCTCGGGCAGCTCGTGGCGGCCGAGCTGATCGTCACCGCGGTCGTGGCGGGCTTCTCCAAGCTCGGAGGTCATCTGACCGACCTGCCGACCGAGGCCCCTCGTCCCCTACGCCTGCCAGCCGCGGCCTCCGGGCTCGAGCTCGAGGCACGCAACGTCTCGGTTCGTGCCGGCAGCGGGGACGATCGACCGCAACCTGCGGCTCGGCCGCGGGGACCTCACGCGCCAGGATTCGCGGCTCGCGCTGCGGCGGGTGGGTATCTGGGACGCGGTCTGCGCCATGCCCGAGGGCCTGGATACGCTCGTGGCCACCCATGGCAAGGGACTGCCCAGCGATCTCGTCCACCGGCTGGTGATCGCGCGCGCCATCGCGACCCGTCCGCGTCTCCTCGTTCTGGATGGGGTGCTCGATGTCTTGACGCCCGAGAGCTGCGCGGCGGTCTGGAAGGCCGTCGCCGCGCCCGACCGCCCGTGGTCACTCGTCCTCACCACCACCGATCGCGCGCGGCTGGCATGGTGCGACCACGCCTACTTCCTGGATCACGGCCTCCTATCGCCGGTCCTCGTCAAGGAGTCAGCATGAGCTCGCCCTATCGTGAGCCCGCAGGCATCGCCGAACAAGAGGTCCTCCGCCTGGTGCCTCGGCTGCGCGTGGCACAGGTCATCGCCAAGCTGCTGGTGGTGCTCCTGGCGGCGTGCATGCTCGTCATGTCGTGCGCGCCGTGGCAACAGAACGCGCAGGGCAGCGGACACCGATCCCGATCTTCTGCTGCGCCTGCAGCAGGAGCGCGACGCCCAACGCGCACGTATGGCGGCGGCGAGAGCGCGTGTCGAGGCGGTGCAGGGCCGCGTGGGATCGCTCACCGCGTCCCAGGGGGCGGCGGTGAAGGCCGCCGAGAGCCGGGCGCGCATGGCCGCCGATCGCATTCGCGCCGCCGAGCGCGCGACGCACGCCGCCGAGCAGCAGGTGGAGACCGCCCGCCTCAACCAGGATCGGCAGCGCGTCCTCCAGGGCGAAGGACTCGCGTCGAAGCGCGCGCTGGA
>JAYTBL010000231.1:0-1871 GCA_043736975.1 Polyangiaceae bacterium | reverse complement strand
CGTTCATCCCCGGCTCGTAGCGCGCGATCGACGCGACGAGATCGAGCCCTTCGGGGAGCATGCCCTGCACCTGACCGACGACCTGCTCGACGAGGTTGCGCGCCTCCTGCTGCCCGGGACCGGTCATGCAGACGGCGAAGCGCAGCGGACCGGTGCGACCACCGGTGACCGCGATGAGCGAGAGGAGGAGCATGTCGGTGAGCTCGACCACGCGCGTCGCTGCGCGCCGGAAGGCCAGCATCTCGAGGATGGTGGGCCGATCGGAGACGAGCCGGTTCGGGCCGCGGATCTCGTAGCGCGCGATGCTGAGGGGCTGCTCGACCCACTCGCTGAACGCCGCCTCCTCGTCGAGCGCCTTCGTGAAGTTGTCGCGCAGGAGGAGGCCGGTGAGGCCGTCACGCCGGGAGAGGTACTGGCGCGCGCGCTTGTGATGCGGGCTCTCGCGCGGAAAGCTCACGAGCTTGAGCCGCAGCTCACCGAGCTGGAACTCGCCGCCGTGCATGAGGTTGACGACCTTCTTGCGCTCGTACGTGTGCTCCACGTACGTGCCGTTGGTCGAGCCGAGATCTTCGATGGCCCACGAGCCGGTGGTCCACTTCACGTTCGCGTGGTGACCGCTGACGGTGGCCTCGGGGACGACGACGTCGACGTCGTTACGGCGGCCCATCGATAGCAGAGGGCGCTCGAGCACGATGAGCTCGCCGACGAACTCGGGCGCGTTCGTGGCGAACGTGGCGAGGAGCGCCTGCGAGCCGGGGACGAACGCGTTGTTCGCGTTGCGGCCGGGCGGCGGCCCGGGATCGAGCCGCTCGCGCGGGACCTGGACCGGGTTGGTGGTGAGCTGCACCGGGTTGAAGAACCGGAGGTGGCGCGCGGGAAGTCGCGCCGCCGGCTCGTCCGCGAGGCAGCGGAAGATCTGCTTGATCTCGTCGACGCTGAGCCCGGCGGGCACGTCGAACATGATCTGCTGGCGCATCGGCTTGGAGCGCGGCTTGTAACCGGGCTCGGGGACGCGGCAGGTCCACATCTCCCAGAGCGTGAGGCCGAGCGCATAGAGATCATCCTCGATCGAGGCGCCGCCCGAGCGGATGCGCTCGGGCGCCATGTAGTTCGGGGTCCCGCCGTCGGGCGGGGCGCCGGGGCGCCGCGCGGAGAGGCGCGCGCGCTCCTTGGCGAAGCCGAAGTCGAGGACGATGGCCTTGCCGATCGATCCATCGGGATTCGACGTGACCATGACGTTGCCCGGCTTGAGATCGCCGTGCACCAGGCCGCACGAGTGGATGGCGGCGACGCCCTGGCAGATGTCGGCGGCGAGGCGCCGGAACTCGTCGGAGGTGTACCCGCCCTGGGCCTTCTTCCGACGGATGTGCGTGTGGAGCGTCTGCCCGGTGATGTGCTCCATCACGAGGATGGGGCCGTAGCCGGAGGGCGCGAGATCGTGGACGCGGCAGACGTTCGGGTTCGAGACCGAGCGCGCGAGGATCAGCTCCTGCCGCAGCGCCTCGTCGTCGCCGGGCATGCGCGCCTCCTCGCGAACGATCTTCAGCGCCACCGGCTGCTGAGTGGTTCGGTCGTAAGCGAGGAAGACCTCACCCATGCCCCCCTTGCCGAGGCTCTGGCGAATCTCGTACCGGTCGTTGATGACGGACCCGTGCGAGATCGGCGGGGGCGTGCTGCGCTGCGTCTCGGACATTTGCGATGGCGTTTTGACGCTTTTTCGGCGTGTTTCAAAAGGGTCGTCCATTCTCGGACATGACGCAATAGCGAACGCCTTCGAGGGGGTCCGAGGTCGGTTCTAGCGGCGGAAACGCGGTAGGATCGGGGGGTGACTCCCGAAGCGGCCACCCTCGCCCTCTCGGCCCTGGCGGCGA
>JAYTBL010000230.1:0-1874 GCA_043736975.1 Polyangiaceae bacterium | reverse complement strand
GCCACCGCCATGTCCGAAGCCGCCCCCGCCGCGCCCCATGATTTCATCCGCGACATGATCCGGGCTGACGTGACTGCCGGAAAACACGGCGGCAAGGTGGTGACCCGCTTTCCGCCCGAGCCGAACGGTCACCTCCACATCGGCCACGCCAAGGCCATCTGCATCAACTTCCAGATCGCGAAGGAGCTGGGCGGCGAGTGCCACCTCCGGCTCGACGACACGAACCCCACCACCGAGGACATCTCGTACGTCGAGGCCATCCAGCGTGACGTGAAGTGGCTCGGCTTCGACTGGGGCGAGCACCTCTACTACGCGTCGGACTACTTCGAGCGCTACTACGAGCTCGCCGAGCGCCTCATCCTTCTCGAGCGCGCGTACGTGGACGACCTGCCCGACGAGGAGTTCGGCGCCTCTTACCGCGGCACCATCACCGAGCCCGGCAAGAACAGTCCGTTCCGCACGCGCAGCGCCTCTGAGAACCTCGACCTCTTCCGGCGCATGCGCAAGGGCGAGTTCAAGGATGGCGAGAAGGTCCTGCGCGCGAAGATCGACATGTCGTCGGCGAACATGAAGATGCGCGACCCTCCGCTGGTCCGCATCAAGCACGCGCACCACTACCGCACCGGGGATGCCTGGTGCATCTACCCGCTCTACGACTACGCGCACTGCCTCGAGGACTCCTTCGAGGGCGTCACGCACTCGCTATGCACGCTGGAGTTCGAGAGCGCGCGCGAGCTCTACGACTGGGTGATCCAGGCGACCGAGGTCCCGCACGTCCCGCGGCAGACCGAGTTCGCGCGCCTCAACCTCACCTACACCGTGATGAGCAAGCGGCGGCTCCTCCAGCTCGTGGAGCAGAAGCTGGTGGGCGGCTGGGACGATCCGCGGATGCCCACCATCGCCGGCTTCCGGCGGCGCGGGTACACGCCGGAGTCGATCCGCGACTTCATCGCGAAGGTCGGCGTGGCGAAGAACATCTCCACGGTGGACGTGGCGCTGCTCGAGTCGTGTGTGCGCGACGATCTCGATCGCCGGTCGCCGCGCGTCATGACGGTGCTGAAGCCGCTCGAGCTCGTCATCGAGTCGTACGCCGAGGAGCAGGTCGAGGAGCTCGACGCGCCTTTCTGGCCGACCGGCAGCGAGCCGGGGGAGAGCGTCGACCCGGCGCGGCGCGGCAGCCACAAGGTGTCTTTCTCGCGCACGCTGCTCATCGAGCGCGACGACTTCGCGGAGGAGCCGCCGCTCGGCTGGAAGCGCCTCGCGCCTGGTCGCACGGTGCGGCTGCGCCACGGCTACATCGTGACGTGTACGCGCGTGGAGAAGGAGGACGGCGCGATCACGCGCGTCGTGTGCACGCACGATCCCGCGACCCGCGGCGGCATCGCCGAAGGCGGCAAGCGTATCGACGGCACCATCCACTGGCTCTCCAAGGCGCACGCGGTCGACGTCGAGGTGCGGGTCTACGATCGCCTCTTCGCCAGCGAGAGCCCGGGCGAGGATGGACGCGAGTGGCTCGAGGATCTGAATCCCGCGTCGCTCGCGGTCGTGCATGCCAAGGGGGAGCCGCTCCTCGCGCGCGCGAAGTCCGGCGAGCGCTTCCAGTTCGAGCGCGTCGGGTTCTTCTTCGCGGATCCCGACAGCGCGCCCGGCAAGCCGGTCTTCAATCGCACCGTCGCGCTGAAGGACGGGTGGGCCAAGCAGACCGCGCGCGCAGTACCGGCCTCGCGCCGCGTGACCTCGCCTGCGGTACCGAGCGCGAAGCGCGCCGCGGGCGTCGCAGCAACTCCCACCGTGGCCGCGCCGCTGTCGCCGGAGGCGCAGGCGTTCGTCGATCAGCACGGCGTCACCGCCGACGAGGCGCGCGTCCTCGTCCA
>JAYTBL010000229.1:0-1874 GCA_043736975.1 Polyangiaceae bacterium | reverse complement strand
TGGCCATGGCGGGCCTGTCGCCAGCGGAGATCGCCTCGCCCATCCGCGGCATCGTGGCCGAGGACAAGCAGGTGCGCGTGGTCATGGGCGAGGTGAAGCAGATCGACCTCGAGGGTCGGTGCGTCCACGTCGGCGCGGACACCTTCCCCTACGATTTCCTCATCGTGGCGGTGGGCGCGAAGACCTCGTACTTCGGCCACGACGAGTGGGAGAAGCACGCGCCCGGCCTCAAGCGCATCGAGGACGCTCTCGAGATCCGGCGCCGCGTGCTCCTCGCCTTCGAGCGGGCGGAGCGCGAGCCCGACGAGCGCGAGCGGCGCAAGCTCCTCGCCTTCGTGGTGATCGGCGGCGGTCCCACCGGCGTCGAGCTGGCGGGCGCCGTCGCCGAGCTCGCGCGGTTCGTCCTGGGCAAGGACTTCCGATCGATCGACCCGCGGGAGTCGAAGGTCACGCTCATCGAGGCGGGGCCGCGCATCCTGCCCAGCTTCTCCGAGGGCCTCGCGCAGAGCGCGGTCGAGCAGCTGCAGGAGCTGGGCGCGGAGGTGCGCACCGGCGCGCGCGTCGTCACCATCGACGAGCGCGGCGTCGAGATCGAGGACGGCGCCCTTGCCGACGAGCTGCCCGGCCTCGGCGCGGGGCACCGCCGCGAGCGCATCGGCTCCGCCACGGTGGTGTGGGCGGCGGGCGTGAAGGCCAACGCGCTGGCGCAGGCGCTGGGCGTCCCCACCGACCGCCAAGGGCGCGTCATCGTTGGCCAGGACTGCGCGATCCCGGATCACCCCGAGGTCTTCGCCATCGGCGACATGGCCCGCTTCGAAGAGAAGGGGCAGGTGCTGCCCGGCGTGAGCCCGGTCGCGATGCAGCAGGCTCGCTACCTCGCGAAGATCATCCGCTCGGAGTGCGCGCGAGACGACCGCAAGCCGCGCGAGCCGTTCTCCTACTTCGACAAGGGCTCGATGGCGACCATCGGTCGCTCCCGCGCGATCGCCGAGGCGCGCGGCATCAAGATGCGCGGCTTCATCGCCTGGCTCGCGTGGCTCTTCATCCACATCTGGTACCTGATCGGCTTCCGCAACCGCCTGGCGGTCCTGCTCAACTGGACGTGGTCGTACGTCTCGTACAAGCGCGGCGCGCGGCTCATCACGTCGACGGGGTGGCATCCCGATCTCGAGGCACCGCAGGTGCAGCCGGTCTCGCGTCGCTCACCGCTCGCGCAGGAGGTCCCGCCGCTCGCGCCTCCTGCCGCGCGTCAGGCCCCCGTCCACGACGTGGCGTAGCCGCGGTCCGAGCGGATGGGCCGCCGCGTCAGCGCGGGACCTCCGCCGGGGAGATGGCGCCGGGCCACGGCCTCTCCCACAGGACTCCTTCGCGCCCGCGGGCACGACGCCATGGTGCTGGCCGTTCTGGAGCACGTATGCGAGAGCGTGACGCGCCTGCTTCGGGCTGGTGAGATCGACACGGAAGTAGTGATCGCCCCACACCTTGCCGCGCTTGCCACAGAGAACGTGATGATTCAGCACCCTGCTCACGCGCGCCTCGAAGCTGCGAATCGCGCTGGAGAGTGCCTTGTCGTCATCGGCCTCGACGATGAGGTGCACGTGATTGCTCTGGATCGAGAAGTCGACGATGCGAAAGTCGTCGCGCACGGTGCGCATCGTGCGGATCACGTGACCGATGGCGCGCGCGACGACCTGCCCCGCAACGACGGCAGCCCCTTCGCGGCCCGAAGAGTGATGTGCGCCGGGACGTGTTGGCTGAGCGACGCACGGGCGCGGTGGGGCGTGCTGGCCCTCTGCGCCCTCTTCCGTCCGGCGTTCGCGCGGAAGCCGCCGCGACCGCGACGTGGCGCCTGATGCAGCCCCAGCTGCCCAGCT
>JAYTBL010000228.1:0-1881 GCA_043736975.1 Polyangiaceae bacterium | reverse complement strand
ACCATGCTTCGCTCCTCGCTCCTGCGAACGGCAACGCCATACGGCGCGCGCTCCCGATCGCTTTGGCCACGCCTTCGTGAAGCACGGCGCACACGGCGGTCTCGTCGCGTCCGAAGATCGCGCCGAGCCGCTGTTTGTTACTCCAGGCAATGGCCTTGCCTTCGGCCACTGCCTCTTGGATTTCGGAATGCTTGGTCGCTGCGGCCGCGTCGCAAGCGACGATGACCAGAGCGGCATTGCCCTCGCGATACGCCTCGCGGACCGAGTCCGCTCCAGCAATCGTGAGCTTTCCGCGGCGGGCCCCGGCGAGCAGACCTTCGATCCGGCGATCCGCCGAGACCACGATCTGCTCTCCGAGCTCCTCCACGGTCCCCTCGACTTTGGTCTTGAAGACCTTGGCGAATCCTCCGCGGAGCGCCTTCTGCATGCACTCTTTCGAGGCATGCACATGCGATCCACGGCCGAAACGCGAGTCTGCAAGGTCGACGGCAAGCATTCCGTTTTCGCCGAGCACGACGCGCAAGAGGTCGTCTGCGTCGTCGCGCTTCGCGCAACCCGCACACTGCCGCCGCGGCGCGGGTTTCCCCGCCTCGCTGCGTTCCTCTTCCTGCTTCGGCTCGACCATCAACTCTTGGGTACTCCTCTTCTATCGTCTTTGAACATCTGGCGCGGGCTCAAGCCCCGGCGCCGTCGACTTTCGGTGCGGCGGCGGCCGCGGCGGCCGCGGCGGCCGCGGCGCTCTTACGGGCGGCGTCGATCGGGCGCCACTCGTTCTGGAGGAACTGCTCAGCTCCCTGCTTGAGCGCGCGCGCCTTCTTGATGCCGAGGCCGGTCTTGATGGCCAGCTTGTCCTCGTCCTCGCGCATGATCTCGTCGACGCTGCGGTAGCCCGCGTCAGCCAGGAGCTGAACCGTACGCTCGCCCACGCCGCGCACGAACAGGAGCTTCTCCGCGTCGGTGAGCGGCTCGAGCTTGCTCGAAGCGAGGGTGATGCGCTCCTGGCGGAGCTTCTCCATCGTGGTCTCGGCGGCCTCGCGGATGGCTGCGGCGTTCTCGGGACCGACGCCCTGGATCCCGCCGAGCTCCGCCTCGGTGGCCTCGGCGACCTCCTCGAGAGCGCGGAAACCCATGCGGTACATGTTGCGGGCGACCTGCTCGGTGATGCCGTCGATACGGCCGAGCTGGGCGATCGCCTCCTCCTCCATCTGCTTGAACTTCGACTCGCTGATGATGTCGAGCTTCCAGCCGGTGAGGTGCCAGGCGAGGCGCACGTTCTGGCCCTTGCGGCCAATGGCGAGCGAGAGCTTCTCGTCGGGGACGACGAGCTCCATGCGCCCGTCCGCCTCGTTGACGATGACCTTGTTCACCTCCGCGGGCTGGATCGCGGCGCAGACGAAGCGCGCCGGATCGCGGTCCCAGGGGACGATGTCGATCTTCTCGCCGCGGAGCTCCTGGACGACCGCCTGGACGCGCGAGCCCTTCATGCCGACGCACGCGCCGACCGGATCGACGTCCGCGTCGCGGCTCATGACCGCGATCTTCGAGCGCGCGCCTGGCTCACGGGCGCAGGCGACGATCTTCACTATGCCCTCGTAGATCTCGGGGACCTCGCTCTCGAACAGCTTCTCGACGAGCTTGCCGTCAGCGCGCGAGAGGATGATCTGCGGGCCGCGGGCCTCGCGGTCGATGTCCTTGAGGAGGGCGACGATGCGGTCGCCGGGGCGGTAGGTCTCGCGCGGGGTCTGCTCGCGGAACGGCAGGATGCCCTCGGCCTTGCCGAGGTCGACGATGAGGTTGTTCCCCTTCTCGAAGCGGCGAACGACGCCCTTGATGAGGTCGCCCTTCTTGTCCTTGAACTCCTGGAAGATGAGATCGCGCTCT
>JAYTBL010000227.1:0-4963 GCA_043736975.1 Polyangiaceae bacterium | reverse complement strand
TGACTTCGGATCTGACCCCAACTGGCGTCGACGTCCGAGCGTGCTCGACCGGATTCAGGGACTGACCGCGCCGCCGAAGATTCGCCCTGTCCGCAAAGGCTCAGAATAACAGCGAATTATGGCTATTCGATCACGGATGGCTGGTCGTGTTTCGACAAGCTGCGGGGGGCGGGCTCCGCCCCACCTTCACCGAGGAGAACGAGCATGGCAGTCGACAAGAAGCGGGCGCTCACGGACGAGACGTACTTCAAGAGCCTGACGCCCGACGAGGTCGCGGAGTTCGAGGCGATGATCACCGAGGACGATCTGGAGCAGGTCGCGGGCGGCCGCCCCTGCGGGTCGACGGGATCTTGCCTGGCCTCGAAGCGCTCCCCCCTCCAGTCGGGTGGCTGCTCGGGCTGCTGAGCGAGACGCGAGGAGTGGGCTCGCGCCGGGCCTTCCCGGCGCGGCCTCTCGCCCCGTCATGAAGCGAGCCCTTTCTCTCGCCGAGCGCCTCGCGCCCGGTCTGCCGACCGCGGGCAGCGCCTCGCCGTCCGCGCACGCGCGTCTGGCGAAGTGGAAGTCCCAGCGCGCGTTCGGTCGCCTCGGTCTCTGGGAACAGCGGCTGCGCGACGGCGGGATGACCGAGGCCTCGCTCCTCGACCTCCTCGACGAGGACGACGCCGCTCGCGCGCAGCGCATCCCGACGCCCGGCTGGGCGCGCGCCCTCGACGAAGCCTTCGCCGCAGGCCCGCTGTCGGAGCACCTCACTGCGCGCATCGATGCCATCGCGGCTCCCACCCCGCGCGCCGAGCTCCGTCTCGCAGCGCCGCTGCTCGAGGCGCCCTTGCTCGACCTCCGCGCCACCATCGCGCGCTTCGTTCCGCGCCTGCCGTGCGACGGAGCGTGGCTCGAGGGGGCGCTGTTCGAGCAGCTCGTGAGCCGGCTCGAGATGCCGCTGCTGCGCTCGCTCGCGCTCGCCGTGAACGTCGCGCGGGTCCGCGGCGAGCTCGCCGGCGAGACGCCCCAGGAGCGCTTCGAGGACTTCGTTCGCCAGCGCGCCGCGGCGGGTCGAGGCGCGTTCTTCGCGGACTGTCCGGTGCTCGCGCGCCACACCCTGGCGATCGCCACGCACTGGGCGTCGGCCTCGGCGCTGCTCCTGCGCGACCTCGCCGAGGATCTCGCCTCGATCGGCGAACGGTTCTGGCCCGGCGTGGATCCGGGGCGGATCGTCGCGCTCGACGGCGGGATGGGTGACGTTCATCGCGGCGGGCGCGCCGTGTCCATCGTGCGCTTCGAGGGCGGCCAGCGCGTCGTCTACAAGCCGCATTCCCTCGCCGTCGACGCGCATTTTGCGGCGCTCCTCGCGGAGCTCAATCGCACCGCCAGCACCCACGGCATCCTCGACATGCGGCCGGTCGACACGCTGAGCCGCGGCGATCATGGCTACGCCGAGTTCGTCACCACGATGCCGTGCGCCTCCACCGAGGAGATGACGCGCTTCTTTCGTCGTCAGGGCCAGAACCTGGCACTCATGTTCGGGCTCGAGGGGACCGACATCCACTCGGAGAACGTCCTCGCTCACGGCGAGTACCCCGTGATCATCGACCTCGAGGCCATGTTTCATCCTCGCGTCCATCACACCGCGATGGCCGATCCCGCGAGCCGCGCGTTCAGCGAGTCCGTCCTGCGCATTCTGTTCCTGCCCGACCGCGTGGAGTCCGGTGAGGGACGCGTAGGCTTCGACCTGAGCGCGCTCGGCGATCGCCCTGGCCAGATGTCGGCAAAGCCAGAGCCGCAGATGGTCGAGCTCGGCACCGACACGATGCACGTCGAGCGTCGGCCGATCCCCCTCGAGGCCAGCGCGCAACGTCCGACCATCGACGGTCGCGAGGTGGACGTCATGAGCTACCTCGAGCCCGTCTGCGAAGGCTTCGCGACCATGGCCCGGTGTCTGATCGCGAAGCGCGAGGCGCTGCTCGGCAGCGGCGGCGCGGTGGCGGCGTTCGCCGACGACGAGGTGCGCATCCTGGTGCGAGACACGTCCTATTACGACCGCCTCCTCCGGGCGAGCTACCACCCGCCGTTCCTGCGCGACGGGCTCGACCGCGATCGCTTGTTCGATCACCTGTACCAGGACGTGGCGGTGTCGCCGACGCTCGCGCGGCTGGTCGAACACGAGCGCGCGGACCTCTGGCGAGGTGACATCCCGGCGTTCACCACGCGCGCCGCATCGACCGAGGTCGCCGCGGCCAGCGGCGCCGTGATCCCGGGCGTCTTCGAGAAGAGCGGCTTCGACAGCGCCACCGAGCGCCTCCGCGGCCTCGACCCGCTGGCGATCGATCGTGAGCTGTGGCTCATTCGCGCGTCGTTCGCGACCATCCCGCTGGGCAAGGGCGAGGCGCACTGGCGGAGCTCCGACCTCACGCCGAGCGCGCGCGTCGTCTCGAAGGACGAGCTGCTGCAGCGGGCGTGCGCCGTCGGCGACCGGCTTCTCACGCTCGCCTACCGCCGCAACGGTCGCGCGAGCTGGCTGGGGCTCATGCTCTTCGGCGAGGTGGAGTGGGACCTGGCGCCCATCGGCGTCGGGCTCTACGACGGCAGTCTCGGTATTGCCCTGTTCCTCGGCTACCTGGCGCGCGCGACGGGTGTTCGCGCCTACGCCGACCTCGCGCTCGACGTGGTGAACGGCGCGCGCGCGATGAGCCTCGAGCACCTGCGCGTCGGCGGCGATGACGGCCTCGGGATCGGCGGCGGTCCGGTCTCGTTCATCTTCGCAGCCGCGCATCTCTCGCAGGCGCTCGGCAGGCCCGACCTCGCGGCGGAGGCCGAGGCCAAGCTCGAGACGCTCGCGATGCTCGTCGCGCAGCCCGACGCGCCACGCGACGTGGTCGGCGGGATCGCGGGCGCGCTCCACGCGACCCTCGCCCTCCATCGGCTGGGCGGGAGCGAGGCGTCGCTGGGCGTCGCGCGTCTCGCCGCGGAGCGCCTGGCAGCGCTCGCGATCCCGCAGGCCCAGGGGATCGCGTGGGAGGCCGACTTCGCGGCGAGCGCGCCGCTCGCCGGCTTCTCGCACGGCGCCTCGGGGATCGGACTCGGCCTGGCCCGCTTCGGCGCGGCGCTCGGAGACGAGGCGGGCGCGCGATGGACGGCGCTCGCGCGCGACGCGGTTCGCTACGAGGACGGCGCCTCCTCGGGGGACAACTGGTACGACTACCGTTCGTTCGAGGCGCTGGGAACGGCGCGGCGAATGATGTGTACGTGGTGTCATGGCGCGCCGGGCATCGGCTTCGCTCGCGCAGGCTTGCTCGCGCTGGGCGTCGAGAACCATGGCGCGCTGGCGCGCGATCTCGCGCTCGCTGCCAGGACCACCGAGCGCGAAGGCTTCGGCCTGAACCACTCGCTCTGTCACGGAGACCTCGGCAACGTCGAGCTCCTCGCGGTCGCCGCGCGCACGCTCGGCGACGATGCGCTCGATGCGGCGCACCGCGCCCGACTCGCCCAGATCGCCGACAGCGTCGATCGCCTCGGCTGGTCCTGTGGGGTTCCGCTCGGGGTCGAGAGCCCGGGCCTGTTCACCGGGATCGCCGGCATCGGCTACGCGTGGCTTCGCGCGGCGCTCCCCGACGAGGTACCTTCGCTCCTGCTGCTCGAACCGCCGCGGACGAAGCAATGAAGCCGGGCCTCTTCCGATCCCAGGCCACGGCGGCGTTCATGAACGAGGAGACGCGCGGCACCATCGTGCAGGTCGCTCCTCCTTCGCTGTCGCTCTTCTTCGCAGCGGTCAGCGCGCTGCTAATGATCGGTGTGACCGGCGCCGTGGTCGGTCGTGTCCAGATCCCGCTCGAGGGGCGCGGCACGACGCACCCGAGCGAGCGTCCGACCACGCTGCGCGCGCAGCGCAGCGGCAGGATCGCTTCGCTCGCCAGGTCAACGGGGGATGCGGTGCGCAAGAACGAGCCGATCGCTCGGCTCGAAGCCGAATCGGAGGCGACCGCGCTCGAGGCGTGCCGGCGAGAGCTCACCGTGATCCGCAATGATGCCACCGCGCTCGACGACCGCGCCGCGACCACCAACGGTAGCGACGTTCTCTTCGCGATGCAGCGCACGCGCGCTCACGATCGGCGCGCCGCGCTGGAGATCCGCTGTGGCGATCTCGAGCGTGGGCTCGCCAACGCGGTCGTCACCGCGCCCATCGACGGCGTCGTCGCTCGCATCGACGTGGTGCCGGGAGATTCCATCCGCGAGGGCGAGGTCGTCGCGGCGGTGGCGCGGCCGGGGGTCAAGCTGGTGGGCTCGATGCAGCTTCCCGAGGCGCGACGCACGGACCTGGAGGTCGGTCGCGGCGTGCGCCTCGCCTTCGACGCGTTTCCCGTGGAGAAGTTCGGTCCGGGACGCGGCCGCATCCTTCGCCTCTCGTCGACCGTGACCGACAAGACGGATCGCGCCAAGGACGCGGAGTCGATCACCGCCGAGGTGGAGATCGAGTCGCTTCCGCGGGGCGTCACGCAGCTGGAGCCGGGCATGACCTTCACGGGCCACGTCGACACCCCGACGGTCCGGCTCGTATCGCTGCTCAGCCCCTGACCGCGCTCCATCTTGCCTTCTGCAGGACACGATGCGGCGGACCTCCTGCGCGTTCGCAGCGATGAGGACGCGGCGGCGCGCTAGCGACGATAGTCGCGCACGCGGCGCGAGCCCTCCGGCGCGACGGGCTCGCGGGCGTCGGCATTCCGGCGCTCATGAAGAGCGCGGGCCTCACCCACGGCGGCTTCTATGCGCACTTCGCCAGCCGCGACGAGCTCGTCGCCGAGGCGATCAGGACGGCCGCGGAGGCGACGGGCGCGCGCGTCCTCTCCGAGCATGCCGGGGACCTCCAGGCGACGCTGAGCGCGTATCTCTCGCCCGAGCACGTGGCCCACCCCGAGGTCGGCTGCGTCCTTGCCGCGCTCGGCACCGACGGTCGAACGCAAGCCGCGCCGGT
>JAYTBL010000226.1:0-22635 GCA_043736975.1 Polyangiaceae bacterium | reverse complement strand
CCGCCGCGCGTTCCTCGAGGGGGATGCGCTGCTCGCCGTCTCCGATACCAACGTCCGGAGCTATGCGATCGGGGCGTCGGGCGGCGTCAGGCCGCTCGCCGAGGTCGTCATCGGCGAGTGCTCGCAGACGCGCTCGACCTCCACGAGTCCCGGCTACCCGGACGACGGGTATGGCCGCGACTCGCGCTATGGGCGTGGCTACCGAGACGACTCCTACGGTCACTGCTCGCTCGCGTCTGGCGTCGGGCTTCGCAGCGGCGGGGCCTCGGGCGCCGCGCTCTTCGGTCTCGCGGCGATCGCCGTGGCGGCTACGCGCCGGCGGCGTCGCTGACCTGGTGCTACAGCTTGATCGACTTCCAGGAGCCGCCGCGGAACTTCAGCGTCATCACGATGCACGCCGTGATCGAGTAGGCGACGGCCGCGAACCACATGCCCGAGAGGCCGGTCTTGGTCATGACGCCCAGCACCCAGGCGAGCGGGACCAGCACCAGGAACACCATGCAGAACTGCGCCGCGGCCACGAACTTCGTGTTGCCCGCGCCGAACAGCGCCTCGCTCAGGATCATCGCCACCGCGATGATCGGCGTGACGATGCCCATCATCCGCATCGGCACGATGGCCGCGGCGCGCACCCCCTCGGAGTGGGAGATGAAGTGCACGATCTGCGGGGTGAAGACCACGCCCTCGAGCAGCCCGACGATCCCGAAGAGCACGAGCCCCAGGCGCACGCTCGCCCAGCCGAAGCGTGACGCATCCTCGGGGCGCTTCGCGGCGAGCGACTGCGCGACCAGCGTCGCCGTGGCGGTGCCGAACGCGAGGCACGCGGTGAACGTGAGCTTGAGGATGGCGACGATGTCCGTGGTGGCGGCGCCGTTCACCGACTCCCGCTCGCCGGCCGCGACCAGGAGCGCGTCGGCGGCGTCGAGCCGCCCGGCGACCTTCGTGAAGAGGCCGAAGCCCACCATCATCACGATGGTGGCGAGCGCGGCAGGGATCGAGAGCTTGAGGATGTCCCAGGTGAGGCTGCGCGAGATCAGCGACCAGCGGAAGAAGTGGAACTTCGTGCGCTCGCGGAGCGCGAAGAAGATCATGATCAGCAGCCCGATCCACGTCGCCACGAACGCCGCCAAGCCTGCGCCGGGCGCGCCCATCGCCTTCACGCCGAGCGCATCGCTACCGAAGATGAACACCCAGCAGAAGCACACGTTGAACACGTTCATCACCAGCGCGGAGACGAGGTGCACCCAGGTCTTGCCGATGCCGTCGAAGAACGCCTTGAACGCCATGGTCATGCCCATCGACACGACGCCGAGCAGGCGCCACTTCGAGTACGAGAGCGCGATCGCGTGCGCCTCGGGCACCGGCAGCATGAGGTGCAGCAGGGGGTCGATGGTGAGGAAGCCGACGATGCTCAGGCCGATGCCGCCCACCAGGCAGAACCACGCGGCGTTCGCGAGCACCGAGCTCGCGGCCTCGTACTTGCGCTCGGCGTAGCGGCGCGCGGTGTAGGCCTGCGTGCCGACGCTGATCGCGCTCAGCGAGCCGCCGAACAGCCACACCAGCAGCAGGGAAGGCAGGAGCGCAGCCTGGGCGTTCGAGTCCTCGGGATGCGGCAGGCGCGAGAAGAAGAAGACGTCGATCTCGTTGACGAGGCTCTGCGAGAGCATCGCGATGACCGTCGGCATCGCGAGCCGGAGGATCGTGCGATAGGGGGGGCCCGAGATGAGCTCGAGGTTGACGTCTGCCGTAGCACTCGCCATCGAAGGCCATCTCTCCGTAAGCCAGCCGGCCACCCCTGGCAAGGTTCTCCATGTGAAACGCCCGTGAACGGCGCGCGCTATTCGCTAGGAAACAGGGGCCTGATGGGGTTTAAGCGCGGCGTGCGGGGTGGCATGAACAACGGTGCAGTCTTCGCTCGAGCGACCGCGATGGCCGCGCTGCGTGCGCTGCGTGCGCTGGGTGCGCTCGGGGTGGGCGCCAGCGCCGGCAGCTCCGGGTGCGGCAGCCCGCCGAAGACCCCCACCGTCCAGGCGCGTGAGGGATACTGCGACGAGCAGAGCCCGTGCCATGGCGGACGCCCCTGCACGGAGAACCAGTGCGCCTCCGCTGTGGCGAGCGTCGCGCCCCTCACGTCGCGCCCGAGCCCGGCGGCCCCGGCTGCCGTGACTTCGGCTCGCCCACGTTCGAGTTCGACTCGCCCGAGCTCTCGGCGCCGATGAGGGAGACGCTCACGCGGCTCGCGAAGTGCATGAGCGGCGGCTCGCTCGCCGGCCGCAAGGTCCTGCTCACCGGGCACTGCGATCCGCGCGGGGAGAACGAGTACAACATGGGCCTCGGCGCCGCGCGCTCCGAGGCGGCCAAGGCCTTCCTCGTCACGCTCGGCGTGCCGGAGGCGCAGGTGACGACCTCGTCGCGCGGCAAGCTCGACGCGATCGGCAGCGAGGAGTCGACCTGGAAGCAGGACCGCCGCGTGGACATCGAGGTTCGTTGACGAGGAGAGAAGACGCCATGAAGAAGATCGTCATCGCTGCCGCCGTGCTCTTCGCCCCCGCGTGCATGGTCACGCAGCAGGATCACGACGCGCTGGTCGCGAAGAGCACGCAGATGGAGAAGGACGTCGCGCAGTCCCGCGCCGAGGTGGTGGCGATGCGCGCTGACCTCGAGGCCACGCGCCAGCGCCTCGACAACGCGCTCCGCGCGAACGCCGACTCGAGCAGCGACCTCCTGACGTCGAAGCAGCGCATCAACGATCTCGCAGGCCGCGTCGACGAGGTGAACCATGGCATGGAGGAGCTGCGCCGGGACGTGGGCGCTTCACGCACCGAGCTCCACGCGCGCATCGACGATCTGAAGCGGGGGTCCGCGCCGGCGCCCGCCGCCGCCACGCCGCTCGCGGTGCCTGCCGATCGCGCCGCGCACCTGAAGGCGCTCGAGGACGCGTACGGCAAGCGCGAGTGGCCCGCGGTGCGCGTGCTCGCGCCGGAGTACGTCAATCGCTACGCGAACGACGACAAGGCCGACGAGGCGCTCTTCTACGTGGGCAGCGCCGACCTCCAGGACGGCCGCCCCAGCTCGGCGCTCGGTCAGTTCAACCGCCTCTTGAAGCTGTTCCCGCGCTCCAACGTGCTCGACAAGACGCTCTTCGCGATGGGCGACGCGTACCTGATGATGCACGACTGCGCGAACGCCAAGGTCGCCTACGACGCGTGCGAGAAGCGCTTCTCCAAGGACAAGATCGGCACCGACGCCAAGGCGAAGCTCGACCAGATCGGCAAGACCCCCCCGGGCCTGTGCGCGCCGCCCTGAGCGGCTACTTGAAGCGCATGCAGCGCGTCACGGCCAGAATCTGACCATCGCAGCGTCGAACCCCGCTTCGCTCTTGCCGAGCGCGAGAATGCGGCCGTCGGGCTGCGCCACGAGCTTGGTGAGCTCCGCGCCCATGCCGATCGTGAATGTGGCGGTGCCCCCCGCTCCGAAGCTCGTGTCGATCACTCCCTTTGCCGTGTAGCGAAGCACGCCGATCGTATCGCTCTGGAGATTGCCTATCGCGGGAGTACCGATCAGCACGCCTCCGTCTTCCTGTACGACGAAGGTGCTCGACAGGTTCGAGGTTGCTTGGCCGAGCGGCGTCAGAAGGTCGCCCAGAAGTCCAATGCTCCCGTCCTTCTCGAGCGTCTGGGTCAGCCGGTTCAGGACGTTCGAGCCGGCCCTCACGTTCAGGAATGCAACGCCCCCGCTCGGGGTGCGTGCGATATCCACGGCCCCGCCAGCACCCGCCACCGCCGTGTAGTCGGGTGCTACGCCGATCGATTGATCGAGAACGCCATTCGCCGTGCACCCGCGCATTCCCGCTCCGCCCGTCAGGAACACCGCTCCGCCCGCTCTGAGCAGCATCTTTCCGCCCGCGCCGGCGCAGGTGCCGCCCGTGCCATAGGTCTCGTCTCGAGTCCCGTCGGGATTCCAGCGGCTCACGAACATCGTCGTCGTGCCGGCACGCTGATGCGAGATGAGCGCCTTCCCATCGGCAAGGGCGATGATCTGCAGTGGAACGAGCACGGATCCCGCCGCGCCTGGATCTGACAGGACGACTTCCCCGTTGCCGTTGAACTTCGTGTCACCGACACCGTCGAGGTTGAGCCGAACGATGCGAGGCATTGACGACCCGGCTGCCTGCAGAAAGTAGATCCAGCCTGTTGCGGGCGACGCTGGTTCGACGACGTCGAAAGCAGGAAACCCTTGTGACGTCAGCACGATCGAGGTGCCTCCCCCCGCGAAGGAGGAATCGATGACTCCGGAGCTGGTGAAGCGGCTGAGTACCAGATTGTTGCGCGCGCGCGCGGCGACGAGGATCGAGCCGTTCCTGAGCGTCTTCGCGTCGAAGGCATTGGCCTCGCTGCCCAGGCCGTACATCCGGGCCGCTCCCTTGTCGCCGAAGGTCGTGTCGAGCCCGCCGCGCGCGCCGCGCACGAACGTCGACAGCTTGGCGCTCGCGCCGGTCCCGAGCGGGCCCTGCTCGGTGGCGGTGATGTCTGCGATCGTCGGGCCCCCCTGGACGCTCGTCGCCTTGGCTAGCAGCGTGAGCGTTCCCTCCGTCTTGCCCGCCGGGATGGTGACCGACTCGGCGGTGACCTCGGGCGGGAGACCCTTCACCGTGACGAGGACGTCGCCCGTGGTGCTGTCCCTGCGGGTCAGCTTGATGGGGAGATCGAGCGAGCCGTTCTGGATCACGAACGCGGTCGCCTTGGGATCGCCCACCGTGATCGTAAGACCGCGGTCGGCCGTGCCTTTGACCGGGTCCGTGGTGTCGGGGGCCGCCGCCGCATCGGCCGTCGGGGTCGGGCCCGAGGCCTCGGGATCGGTGCTGAACGTGCTACAGGCTCCAGCAACGAGCGGTACGAGCGCGAACGTGAGCAGCAGCGAGAGAGGACGGCGCCTACGCGGGTCGTAGCCCACTGCGGGCCGGTACCCGATACCCCCCAGGGGCAATCCGCGTCGCTTTTCTCGCCAGACCTTCGCCCCCCCAAAAGGGCTACTTGAAGCGCATGCAGCGCGCGCCGAACGTCGCGGTCTTGTGGCGCGGCGTGGTCTGCTGGTTGCGGTGGTGCGTGGCGGTTCCCCAGCCCATGCCATAGCCGCGGCTGCCGAAGAGCCCGCTCGAGAGGAGCACGGTCTCGACCAGGTTGCCCTTCAGATCGCGCCACTCCTGGCCGTTCGCGGCCACGACGTCCGCCGGGACGCGACCCGGGGGCGCGATGCGCGCCGAGCCGTCGAACCTGTTGCCCATGTCGTTGGGGTAGAAGTAGACTTTGTAACAGCCGCCCGACCCGGCGTCGCTCTGCGTGATCAGCGTGCCGGGGTCCAGGGGGTTGTTCGGGTCGGTCTTGCCGCAGGGCATCGTGGCCAGGGTAGTGAACGCCGTCCCGTTGCCGGTGACGGCGTCGATCACCTCGGCGGTCGCGAGCTGGCCTCCGTCCCACGCGCAGAACGCCGCAAAGAGGCCGGCGGGCGTGCAGTTCAGCGACTTCTGATCCAGCTCGTCCTTCGAGAAGAACTTCCCCTGCGCGCCGCTGCCGACCGCCGCCATCGTGGCCTGGTCGAACCAGTACGTGCTGAAGCCGAACGACTCGGGGGTGTTCGAGCAGTTGAAGCCGTGGGTGACCGCGTAGTCGTCGGTTGGCCAGCCCACGTTCGGAGCGGTGACGTACTCGGGGAAGAGCGGCAGGCCGCCGAGCGAGCGCACCACGTCCGGGTAGATCGTCCAGTTGCCGCTCGCCACCGACCAGGTGTTCTGCGTCGGCGCGTTCGCGAGGTAGCGGTCCTGGCCCGGGTAGAGCAGATCGACCGTGGGGTTGCTGGTGCTGAACGTGGCGGTGGTCCCGGTCATCGCGGTCGGGAGGACGTTCTCCCATCCCGCGTTCCAGCGGCTCGCGGGGCGATGCGTCGCCATGTAGCCCTTGATGTTCGGCACGCCGGCGTTCTGCGCGGACACGGAGTCGATGAACGCGCGCATGCGGCCGGCGGTGATCTCGTACTTGTCGAGGTAGACCGCCTTGCCTGGCTGGTTCGTGTCGCTGTAGCCCGTGGGCAGCGACCGGCAGCAGGACTCGTGCGCCGCGGCGGTCAGCGGGATGCTGCCCGGGCCGCCGCTGCCGCAGGTGTCACCGCCGAAGTGGGGCTTGCAGCTCGGCGTGTCGATGCACTTCTTGTCGTACTTGCACGCGGCGTTGCAGTCGGCGTCGACGGCGCAGCTCTTGGTCTCCGCGCACTTCTTCATGCCGGTGCCGCTGCCGCCGCAGTCGACGTCGGTCTCGGTGCCGTTCTGGACGCCATCCTCGTAGGTCGGCGCGGTGCACTTCTTCGTCGCGTCCGGACAGTAGTCGTCAGCGCAGTCCGCGTTCGCGAGGCAAGCCTTCGCGTTGGCGCACTTCGGCGCGGTCGCGCCGCCGCAGTCGACGTCGGTCTCGTCCAGGTTCTTCTTGCCGTCCGCGGGGCCGATCGGTCCACAGATCAGGTTCGTGCAGGTGCCCACGCAGTCGGTGTTGTCCGCGCAGCCCTGCCCGTCGGGGCACGGCTTGTCGGTCTTGACGGTGCCGCCGCAGTCGACGCCCGTCTCGCCGCCGTTCTTCTTTCCGTCGGAGTGGCTCTCGCTGCTCGCGACCCCACACTTGCCGGCGTCGCAGAACCCGGTCGTGCAGTCCTTGTCGAGCTCGCAGGCATCGCCCTGGTTGCACTGCGCCGCGACGCCGACGCCGCACGGCTTTCCGTCGCGCGCGCCGCAGACGCCGTTCTCGCACTTCCCGCTCGCGCACTCGGCGCCCGTCGTGCAGCTCGCGCCCGAGCACTTCGTGGGGCACACGCCGCCACAGTCGGTGCCCTCCTCGCCCTCGTCACGCGCCCCGTTGGAGCAGCCTGGTGCGTCTTCCGTGGTCGTGGAGCACGCCGGGAGGATCATGAACGTACCCAGCAGAGCGAGGGCACCAGCGAGCGCAGAGCGGGAAAGATTCACACATTCCTCCGGAGGTGAGCCTTCTCAGAGTTGCACGTCGGGGGCCGCCTGGCTCGCAGATGTTGCCCCGTTTGCCGTCCCGAATGCAGATGGATCCTCGAGCCCCCTCTCCAGCGCGTCTCCGAGCTGTCCACGTGTTGTCGGGGGTCTGCGGATCTCCTAGAGCTTTTGCTCTAATGATCGACCTCGCGCGCCTCGCACGTCCGCTCGGCCTCGCTCTCTTGCTCCTCGGCCCGCCGCTGGCGGGGGCGGCGTGCAGCAGCGCGGAGAGCTCCGTGGAGGGGACGCCCGCGGGCGCCGATCCGACCGGAGCGCCGAGCGGCACGTCCACCGTCCCACCTTCGCCCACTCCCGCGCCCACGCCCGCGCCCGGCCCCACCGCCGACGCGGCCGCGCCCGAGGCCGGTCCGCCCAACCCCTACCTCGGCGGCCTGCCGATCAGCACGCCCGCCGGCGCCTGGACCTACGTGCCGATGAACGACGTGGTCTGCGGCAACGGCTCGACCAGCGGCGTCTCCGTCAACCTGTCGCCCACCCCCGGCGCGCCGCTGCTCGTGTTCATGATGGGCGGCGGCGCCTGCTGGGACGCGCTCACGTGCCTCGGTGGCGCGGCGGCGAACCTGCAAGACGCCGTGGGCGAGGCAGAGATCAACGCCGACATCCCGCGCGTCGCCGCCCTCTTCGATCGCACCACCACCGATAATCCGTTCCGGGACGCCTCGTTCGTCTTCGTTCCCTACTGCACGGGTGATCTGCACGCGGGCGACGCCCAGAAGACGTACACGTTCGCCATCAAGACGCAGACGGTGCAGCACCGCGGCGCGCGCAACACCGACGCCATCGTCAAGCGGCTCCTCGCCACCTTCCCCAAGCCCCCGAAGCTGTGGCTCACCGGCGCGAGCGGCGGCGGCTACGGCGCGATGCTCAGCTACCACCGCTTCAAGACCGCCTGGCCGAGCGCGCGGATCGATCTGCTCGACGACTGCGGCCCGCCCGTGCAGCCGACCGGCAACACCTGGCAGAACATGCAGTCCTCGTGGAAGCTCGAGCTCCCGCCGGGCTGCACCGACTGCGCGGCGGACGTCGCCAAGCTGCTGCCCCACCTCGCGTCGACGATGGGCCAGGGGCGCCTCGCGCTGCTCGGGTACACCGAGGACAAGACCATCCGCTCCTTCACGGGGCGGCTGGTCGCGCAGGACTTCACCAACCAGCTGCTGGCGCTGCGGACCGCGATGGGGCCGCGGCAGCGCGCCTACCTCGCCGCGGGCGACTCCCACGTGCTGCTCAAGCAGAGCCCGCTGCCCGTCGCGTCGAGCGGAGTCTCCCTGTCGACGTGGCTGAAGCGCTTCGCGACTGACGACGCCGCGTGGGCCCACGAAGGCCCCTGAGCGTCGAGCGCCGAGGCGACCTCACTCGTCGGCGACGGGGTCCGGCGGGTGCAGCTGCGTGCGGCCGCTGCGGCCGCGGCCGCTGCGCTTGATGGCCGGCTCGGGTGAGCCGCCGAGGCGCGCCAGCATGCGCTTGGCCTCTGCGGCGTCGGGGTGATTGACGAGCCACTCCTCGAGCACCGCGCGCGCCTCGCGCTTGCGGCCGCTCGACTCGAGCGCGCTCGCCAGGAAGAGCCGCGGCTCCGCGGTGTTGTCGTGGATGGCCCACGCCTCGGCGGCGCGGCGCGCCTCGCGCGTCTCCCCGGCATGCAGCGCGGCGATGGCCCACGCCTTCAGCGCGTGCGGATCGGTGGCGTGGTCGCGGGCCGCGCTGCGGGCGCTCATGAGCTGCGAGCGCGAGTCTTCGCCGCGTGCGTCCGCGTGCGCCGAGGCGCGCTGGAGGAGCGGGCTCGGCTTGTGCTCGGCCGGCGGCAGCTCGAGGCGCGCCTCCTTCTTCGCCTCGCGCACGACGGGCGCGCTCGGCTCCTCTGCGGCGGGCTTCACCTCGGCGACCGCCACGCGCGGGTCGGCGGCGAGCTGGAGGTCGGCGGCGAGCTTGGTATCCGCTTCGGTCTTGGCCTGGGCGGCCACGTCGGTCTCGGCGGGCTTGCTCGCGATCGCGATGGGCGCCGCGGTCGCGGCGGGGAGATCGGCGATGTTCAGCGTCGCGATGCTCGCGACCGGCTGCTTGCTCGCGAAGAGCCCCTGGTGCCAGCGCCCCTTGAGGCCGGCCGCGGCGAGCACGGCGAGCGATCCGAAGATCACCGCCGATACCAGCTTGCGTCCGCGCGAGCGGCGGCGATCGGGCGCGACGAGCGCGGCCTCGAGCGCCTCGCGCAGCGCGAGCGCGGTGGGGAAGCGATCCTCCTTGGCCTTGGAGAGCGCCTTCATGATGAGCGCCTCGAGCTCGCCAGGGATGATCGCGTGCGGCGCGCGGGATCGCGGCCGCTCGGCCTCCTCGCGGAGCTGCTTGCCCATCACCACCACCGGCGAGCCCTCGAAGGGACGCGTGCCCGTGACCAGCTCGTAGAGCACGCAGCCGAGCGCGTAGATGTCGCAACGCGCATCGACGTTCTCGCCCGCCACCTGCTCCGGCGCCATGTACTCGGGCGTGCCGAAGACCGCGAAGCCCTTCTGCTTGCGCTCGTCACCGGTCTCCGCGAGCGCCATCGCCACGCCGAAGTCGAGGAGCTTGAGGTCGCCCTCGGTGGTGAGGAAGAGGTTCTGAGGCTTGAGATCGCGATGCACGACGCCCGCCTCGTGGGCGGCCTCGAGCGCGCGCGTGGCCTGAAGCGCGAGCCGGATCGACTCGCGCCAGCTGAGGCCCTTCTCGGCGTGGATGTCGAGGGTCGCGCCCTCGAGCAGCTCCATCGCGAGGAAGACGCGCCCGTCGGTCGACTTGCCGAAGTCGTGCAGCTGCACGAGGTTCGGGTGCGAGAGCTTGGCCACCGCGCGCGCCTCACGGCGGAAGCGATCGACGGCGTCGTGCGCCGCAGCGTGCGCCGAGGTGAGCACCTTCACCGCGTAGCGACGACCGAGCTCGACGTGCTCGGCCTCGAACACCTCGCCGCTGGCGCCCTCGCCGATCTTCTTGAGGAGGCGGTACGGCGTGCCGGCGAGGATCGTGGGATCCTGCGTCATCTGCGCGGCCTGGATCTCCATCACGCCGCTCGCGGGCGGGGTCTCGACCTCCTTGCGGAGCTCGCGGGCCTGCTTGAGCAGCTTGCCGAACTCGGCGCGCGACCGCGCAGGCTCGTGCGGCCACAGCGTCTTCATGAGGATGGCGATGCGCGCGCGCACGCTGCGCTCGCCGCTCTTGCCGGCTGGCGCCTGCGCGAGGACGCGCGCGAGGTCGGTCGAGGCCTGCGAGGCGCTGGTGTAGCGATCGTCGGGATCGTTCGCGCAGAGCTTCTGGATGATGACGTCGAGCTCCTTGGGGATGCCGCGCGTGGCGGCGAGGAGCGGGATGTCGAAGCGGCCGGCGGCCACGTCCTCGAGGTGCTTCTGCGCCTCGCCGGAGAGGAGGCGCTTGCCCGCGCACAGCTCCCACAGCATCACCCCGATGGCGTAGACGTCGATGCGCCCGTCGCCGACCTGCTGGCGCGCGACCTCGGGGGCCACGTAGCCAGGCTTCGCGAAGACGACGCCGGCGACGGTGTGGCAACGGCGGTTGTGCCCGCGCGCGGTGCCGAAGTCGATGAGCTTCACCTCGCCCGCGTGACCGATCATCACGTTCTGGGGCGAGAGATCACGATGGACGATGCCGAGCGGGGTGCCGTCGGCGCCGTGGCGCTCGTGTACGTGCGAGAGGGCCTGGCCCATCTCGATGGCGAGCGCACAGGCCTCGGGCCAGCCGATGCGCGCGCCGACCTGGACCGCGCGATGGCGCACGTCGGCGAGCGAGCGACCCTCGACGTACTCGACGACCGTGTAGGGCTCGCCGTTGTCGTCGGTGGAGGCCTCGAGGATCTGCGCGACCCCGGGGTGGTTCAGCTGCGACTGGACGCGCGCCTCGTCGAGGAAGCGCGCCAGGAACGAGCCATCGTGGATGTGATCACGGCGGACCGTCTTCACCACGATGGGGCGCTCGGCGCCCTCGATGCCGGTGGTGGCGGCGAGGTAGACGTCGCCCATGCCGCCGCGCGCCAGCAGCTTCAGGAGCAGGAGGCGACCGAAGATCCGCGGTAGCGGGATCGTGACCACGGCCGACGAGAATCCCGCGGCCTCCGGCGGGCTCTGGCCCTTCTCCCCCAGAGAGGGAGCGCGCTCGACTTCGCTCATGGTCCCTTGCATAAGGAGGGGGCCCACGGAGGGCCAAGTTTCGAGCGCGGGCTGGAGGGCTCAAGAATCGCCGGGGATGGCCGTTCCCCGGGATCGAACGATGAACGGCCGCACGCGGACGGAGGATCTGGAGGCGGCAAATGCTCAGCTCCTGCGAACCGCGGCGGACCTCGCCGCGACGCTGACCGCGCTCGCCGAGTCGAATGCGCGTCTGGAGGAGGAGATCTCCGGTCGGGAGCGCGTGGAGGCCGAGCTCCGGCTCGCGCACCGGCTCGAGGCGGTTGGCCAGCTCGCGGCGGGGGTTGCCCACGAGATCAACACGCCCATCCAGTACATCTCCGACAGCGTTCACTTCCTGGAGACCGCCTTCGCGGATCTCCTGCCGGTCATCTCGCAGATCGCTCCGCTGGCCCAGCGCCTGCGGGCGGACGGAGACGGGGCGACCGCGACCGCGCTCGAGGCCTCCTGGGCGGCGGCGGATGCGGAGTTCGCGGTCGAGCAGATCCCGCCCGCGATCACGCGCACGCTCGCCGGTATCGAGCGGGTGGCGGCCATCGTACGGGCGATGAAGGCGTTCTCGCACCCCGGCAGCGAGAGCCGGGCCGCCAGCGACCTGAACGACGCGCTGCGCACCACCCTCGAGGTCTGTCGCAACGAATACAAGTACGTGGCGGACATCGAGACCGACCTCACCGCGATCCCGCCGGTGCCGTGTCAGCTCGGAGAGCTGAACCAGGTCTTCCTGAACCTGCTCGTCAACGCGGCGCACGCCGTCGACGAGGCGGGCCGCGGACGCGGCGTCATCCGCGTCGCGACGCGGCGTGAGGAGGACTTCGTGGTCGTCTCCATCGGAGACTCGGGGGGAGGGATCCCCGACGCGAACAGGGAGCGGATCTTCGATCCGTTCTTCACCACCAAGCCCGTGGGAAAGGGGACCGGACAGGGCCTCACCCTGGCGCGAGCGATCGTGATCGAACATGGCGGCAGCCTCACGTTCACCTCCTCGCCGCAGCGCGGGACGACCTTCGAGATCCGTTTGCCGCTGGCAGAAACGTGAAGCAGATCCTCTTCGTCGATGACGAACCCAACGTGCTCGACGCGCTACGCGTCCTCCTCCGCAAGTACCGGCACGATTGGACCATGGAGTTCGCGGTCGGTGGTCCGCGGGCGCTGGCGATGCTCGCCGGCCGCGCCTTCGACGTGGTGGTCACCGACCTGCGCATGCCCGAGGTCGACGGTCTGACGCTCCTGAAGCATCTCCGTGAGCACCACCCGCATACGGTCCGCATCGTGCTCTCGGGCGATCCGGGCCGCACGACCGCGCTCGCGGCGGTGCCCCACGCCCATCAATCGTTGACGAAGCCGTGCCGCGCCGGCGAGCTCGAGGGCGTGCTCGCGCGGGCCTCGGTGCTCGGGGCGCTGATCGGCGACCCCGAGGTCCGCGCCGCGATCGGCCGGCTCGACGAGCTGCCCTCGCTTCCCGCGACCTACGCTCGGCTCCTGGGCGTCTTCGAGAACGAGCAGTCTTGCACCGCCGACGTCGCGGAGGTGGTTGGCTCGGACCTCGCAGTGACGGCGAAGATCCTGCAGCTCGCGAACTCGGCATTCTTCGGCGGCGGGCGTCAGGTCACGTCGGTGGCGCAGGCCATTCCGCTGATGGGATGGGAGACGGTGAAGACGCTCACGCTCACCACCGAGCTGTTCGCGGCGCGCAGGATGCCCGCGCCGATCCGCAACTTTGCCGGGGCGCTCCACGAGCACTCTTCGGTCGTTGCGCTGCTGGCGAGCGCGCTCGTCGACGAGCCCGATCGCCGGGAGGCGTTTGCCGCGGGCATGCTGCACGACGTCGGACGGCTGGTGCTCGCCTCGATCCTGCCGGGCGAGATGACGGGAGCGGGCGCGGCCGGCACGCAGCAGACCCTGCACGCCAAGGTGGGCGCGTACCTGCTCGGGCTCTGGGGCTTGCCACCCGCAATCATCGAGGCGGTCGCGCGGCACCACGACCCCGAGCTGCCGGCACCGTCGTCACCCGTCGGCGAGGCGGTGGCGCTCGCCGAGACCATCGCGGAAGCGGTGACCGAGGACCTCTGCCCGACGGTCGAGGCGGTCGCCGAGATGCAGCGCGTCGTCCGGCAGCACGTGCGCGCGCGGAGCAGAGAGTCGTCCTGAAGTCCGGAGGAGATGCGTGATGAGCAAAGATCGATGGGACGCCGCCATGGCCAGCAGTCGCAACCTCGCGTTCGACATGGGCAGCGGCTCGCCCCCCGCGGGCAAGCCGCGCCTCCTGCTCGTCGATGACGAGCGACAGGTCCTCGACGGTCTGGCGCTGCATCTGCGGCGTCGCTACGAGGTGGTGGCGCGGACCAGCGGGGCCGATGCGCTCGCTACCCTCGAGCAGGAGGCGAGCTTCGTCGGCGTGATCTCCGATCTGCGGATGCCGGGGATGAACGGCGTCCAGCTGCTCGCCGAGGTAAGGCAGCGCGCACCGGAGACGGCGCGCATCCTGCTCACGGGCTATGCCGACGTCGCGTCGGCGATGGCCGCGGTCAACGATGCCGCGGTCCATCGCTTCCTGACGAAGCCGTGCGCTCCGGCCCAGCTGGCGTGCGCGCTCGAAGAGGCGGTGGCCTCGTCGGGCGCAGGCTCGGGGGAAGCGCTCGACGAGGAGATGGCGGCCCTCGGTCGTCAGGCGACGCTCGGCACGATGGCCGGGTCGATCGGTAAGGAGATCGCTGCCGTCGTGGCGTCGCTCGGAGGGTCGATCGACGCCATCCAGTCCCAGGCGAGCCGGGGCGAGGTCCCCACCAGCGAGGACATGGGCATGCTTTCGCTGCTCCAGTGCCGGATGCAGGAGCACACGCGCACCCTGAAAGAGCTGTCGCGGCCGCGCTCTTCGCAGGTCGGAACGCTCGACGTGGGGACGCTGGTCTGCGCCGCGGTCGAGCTCCTCAAGCAGACCGGGATCCTCAAGATCGCGAAGACCGAGGTCCGTCTTCCGTACTCACCGCTGCTGGTCGAGGCGGACCGGTCGCTCCTCGAGGCGGTCCTCATCAATCTCCTCAAGAACGCCGCCGAAGCGGTGGCGGAGCGGGTGAGCAAGGGGCCGCGCGACGCCGCCGACCAGCCGCTGATCACGGTCGCCGTCGCCCCGCACGGCGAGGAAGCGGTGGCGATCGTCATCGAGGACAACGGCGTTGGAATGGCGCCCGATCATCTCGCGCGCCTCTTCAAGAAGTACTTCACCACGAAGTCCAGATCGGGCGGCACCGGCCTGGGGCTGGTCATCGCGCGCGAGACGATCTCCCGTCACGGCGGACGGATCGACGCTTCGAGCGTCCAGGGCGTCGGAAGCCGCTTCGTCGTCGAGATCCCGCTCGCCGGCTTGTTCTCTTCCCGTGCGCTTCACGCGCGGAACGAGCGGAAGGCCGACGTGAAGGGGGCCGGCGTGGTCCAGCTCGCGCCGCGGCGCACCTGACCCGTTCGTCGGGCAGATCCCGCTCGAGCCCGCCGTGCCGCTCGAGAAGGCGGGCGTGAAGCTGCTCGGCGCGCCGCGCGTGTACGCGATGGTCATGCCTTCTCCCTCGGAGAGAGAGCGCGTTCGAGCAGGGCATGCCGAGCTTGCCGTCGGGTCGAGTGGAGCGGATCAGTCGTCCAGCCGCTCGGGGGTTCGTCGTTGGCGAGGAGCTCGACCCACCTATTCTGACGAGTCACCGAGGGCGTCCGAGCGTCGCCGCTGACATCCGTTCCGAACGCGCGAGGGTGGAAGCATCTTCGGTGGTGGCCATCGAGGATGTTGGTATGCGAAGCGTGACGTCGTCGTCGCCGATCGAGAGATCGACGATTCCGCTGGCGATCAGCGACTCGAGATGGCGCAACGCGTCCAGTGCTTGCAGCGGGCAAGCTTCGATGATCTGCCGGACATTGGAGCAACCGTCGATCCGACTGATGACGAACGCGCTCGTCGGGTCGAGGGGCCGGCTGACGAGGCGGGCGAGCGGAATGACGAGGGTGGGCACCGCGTCGAGCGGTATGCTCATCATAGCCCGCACCTCGTCGGCGAGCGCCTGCGCTCGCGCCATGTCGCCCGCGACGTACAACCTCCGCAAGTCCTCCATGGCTCGACAGCCTTGCTCGAGTGGCGCGCGACCGGGTGCGAATCTCATGAGAGCTCACCCACGCAAGCACTGGACCCTCGCGCTCACGCCCTCTAGCGACGGCCGTGACCCTCCGAACAGGCGATTTATCCGTTCCGAGCGATCGCTTGGGTCGGGTGCGAGAGGCTCGCAGAGTCACTGGCGATCCACCGCATGGAACGCCATCGTTCCCCGTGGACAGAAGGGCGCGCTCACGCCTGCGTCTTCAATCCATGTACCCGCAGGTAGCGCCGCACATGGGGCCGCGCGAGCCCGCTGAGCTCGGCGATCTTCGACACCTTCGGTCCGACGGCCGCGACCAACCCAGCGAAGTAGTCGTGCTCGAACCGCTCGAGGACGCGTCGCTTGGCCTCGTGATAGCCGCCCATGTCGGTCCAGCTCTGCGTGGTCCCTGGACGGCTGAGATGGGCATCGATCTCGATCGAACCGCCCTCGGAGAGGGCGCAGGCGACCTCGACCGCATTCCGGAGCTCTCGGACATTGCCCGGCCAGTCGTGGCGCATGAGCCTCTCGAGAGTCTCGGAGGACACCGCATCGAAGTCGCGCGGGGAAGCGACGCTGCCGACCATCTTCGAGACCAGGCCCGGCAGGTCCTCGCGGCGCTCGCGCAGCGGCGGCAGGTCGACGCGCATCTGCGCGATCCGGAAGTACAAGTCGCTCCGGAACGCGCCGTCGTTGACGGCCCGGGCCAGGTTGACGCGCGTCGCGGCGACGAGGCGGACATCGACGCTTCGCCACTGCGAGCCGCCTACCGGTTTGATGCGCCGCTCCGCGATCACCCGCAACAGCTTGGTCTGCACCGCCAGCGGCAGCTCGCCGAGCTCGTCGAGAAAGATCGTTCCACCCGAGGCGAGCTCGAAGGGCGAGCTGCGCGCGGAGTCCGCGCCCGTGAAGGCGCCACGCTCGTGCCCGAAGATGAACGATTCGGCGAGGCTCTCCGGGATGGAACCGCAGTCGACCACCACGAAGGGCCCGTCGCGGCGCGAGCTCGCCTCGTGGATCCCTCGGGCCGCGAGCTCCTTCCCTGTCCCGGTCTCGCCGAGCAACAGAACGCTCAGCTCGGTGGGCGCGACCCGTGCAAGCTTTTCGAAGACGGTACGCATCGCCATCGATTCCCCGAACAGCGCCCCGAACGAGGAGAGGCGCGGACGCGGGCTCCGCGTCGGCAACGATGGCTCGAACTCCAGCGCCACCTCATCGAGCATGACCATGTGGTTGCGCGTGAGGAGCGCTTCCGTGATGCGTACGCCGTCGACGAAGGTGCCGTTGCGACTACCGAGATCCCGGAGGCGAACGCCGCGGGCCGTGGCCACCACGTCGGCGTGAATCGCGCTCACCCGAGGGTCGTCGATCATGAGCGTGCAGGACGCATCACGACCGAGGGTCAGCACCTCGTTTGCGATCTCGAGCGTAGCTTGCTGCCCGAGGGTGATGCGGCCTCCGACGATCTCGAGTCGTCCGCGCCCGACGACGGTGGGCGCGCTCTGGCGACCGGCCGCCTTCATCGCTGCACCATGCACTGATCCAGGAGCTCTACCACGCGCGCCGCCGACGCCGGTCGGCGCTCCGGCGCGCGCGCGAGCAGGAGGGCGACGAGCTCGTCGACGCCCGGTGGAAGCCCCCGTACCCATGACGAGATGCGCGACGCCTCGCGGCAGCGTTTCATGGCCAGGATCGCCGCGCCCGTCGGCCCCTCGAAGGGGAGACGGCCAGAGAGCAGCTCGTAAACGATGACGCCCGCGGCGTAGAGGTCGCCGGCGACCGTCGCGGAGGCGTTGTCGACCTGTTCGGGAGCTGCATACGCAAGCGTGCCGAGTACGGCATCTTCCGTCGTCAACGACGCTTCCGCATGCTCGTTGGCTCCCACCACGGAGGCAACGCCAAAGTCGACGACCGCCACGGCGGTCGGGCTGCACACGACCACGTTCTCGGGCTTCACGTCGCGGTGGACGATACCCGCGGCGTGCACGCCCGCCAGCGCTACGAACAGCGCCCGGGCCAGGTTGGCCGCGCTGTCGAGGTGAAGGCACTCGCCGCTTCCCATCGCCTCGCGCAGCGTGGGTCCGATCACCCGTTCGAGCACGAAGTAGGGGGCTCGCTCGATCTCCCCTCGTTCGAGCAAGCGAGGCGTGTGAGGGGTTCTCAGTCGACCGTAGATCCACGCTTCGCGCTCGAAGCGCGCGCGCGTGTCCGCGGCCGCCGACGCGTGGAGCATCTTGACGATGACCCGGGCCTCGCCCGGCGAACGCACGCACGCGTAGACATCGCCCGACGGCCCGCTGGAAATATGCTCCACGACGTGAAAGGCACCGAGCCGCTGGCGATTCATCGTGCTTTGGTCGAGGAGGGTAGGGTAGGCGCGCAACGCGAGGTAGTATTTCCCCCGCGGCTCGGCGTTTCGCGGGCCTCGGTCTGCACGAGCGGGTCTGACGCGAACGCGGTCGTGGGTCATGCCAGGGTGTCCGGGAGCGCGGCGGTGACCTCGCCGAACGGACCCATCATGCCGATGTTGCGGAGCGCGGACAGCGTCACCGATCCCGGATGGACGCCCAGCCTGGCTCGCGCCTCGGGCGTGCTCGTGGCCTTGACCGCGAGGTCGCCCGCGAGGCGATTGGTGGACTCGATGAGACGCTGAGATGCCGACTGCGTCAGCGCGTCATTGTCGAACGGGGCCAGGGTGTCCTCGGGCATGCTGTCGAAGAGGTTCGAGTCCACCGTCACGCCCGGCGGCAGGTCGTGGACGGTCTCGATGTATTCGCGGCGGTTGAGCCGACGCACCGACGCCGTCGCCGGGCCCGCCCTTCAGACGGTCGACGTCATCGTCGCTGAGAGAGCAAAGCAACCAGCCAAGACGACCAGCGCGAGCCAGGATGAGCGCATGCCGGCCGTTCAAGCACTCCCCGTGCCGCATCCGCCGATCGGCGCAGACCTGCGTCTCGCCGCTCGGCCGGCGCTCCAGGTGCGATGGGCGAGCGAATGTTCCAATCACGGCATCCGTATGGCGACGCGAGCGACAGCGGGCTGGGCCGCCTCCGGACCACCTCGAGGACCGTCCGCGTTCCATCCGGCGGCAAGCGAGCTCTCCAATGGCCACGATCGCGAACGCGCTCGACGACCGCGACGAAGTGGCTTCTCGCATACCCGCCCCGAGCTCACGTAGTCTGCGTCGATGCGCCGCCCGCTGCTCTCGCTCTCGATGCTGCTCGCCTCGTGCGCCGGTGCCGGCGCTGCGCCGGAGGTGGGGCGCGCGCGCGCGAACGCGACTCCCGCGGCGGCCTCGACAGCGCCTCCCGCCGCCCCTCCGCCCGCGGGGGCTCGCTATCTCCTCGTCTTCGACGAGCTCGTGCGCCGCATCGAGCGAGATCACGTCTTCCCACCGGCTTACCCTCGGGACGTGGGACACCCGTTCCGCGACGAGCTTCCGCGCCTACGTGAGGAGTGGCTGCATGCGAGGACGCGCGACGAGGTGCTGGTGGCACTGCGTCACTTGCAGAACTCGCTGCGCGAGCTCCACTGTTACCTCGACCCTCCGGCCGACGCTCCGCGGCGCCACCTCGTGCTCCCGGTCGGGCTGTGGGCTGGCGGAACGGTGAGCTCGCCCGAGGTGCGCATCGACGAGGTGCACGATCGCTCCCTCTCCTCCGAGCTCACCTCGGGTGACCTGGTAGAGTCGGTGGATGGTGTGTCCACCGCGCGCTGGCTGGCCGAGCACCGGTGGGAGGCCTCGCAGCTGCCACCCGCTCAATACCTGCCCAGCACCGTCGAGCGCATCCGCCTCGCCGAGCTCCCGTGGTCGACGGTGCGCGCGGGCGACGCCCGTGTGCTCGGCATCCTGCATGGGGGCGCGCGCCGCGAGGTGACGCTGCGGTTTCGCACTCCCGCGGAGATGGCGGAGGAGCCCGATCTCGACAACCCCCCGCCTACCGCGAAGATCGAATGCGACGCGTCGCGGAAGACCGACTACGGCGATTACGCGGTCTCGGCGATCGGCGTCAACGTGTGCGTCTATACGCCGACCAAGCCGGGGCGGCCGCGCGTCCCGGTCGTACGCTGGCCGTCGTTCGACTACGGAGCAAACGATTCTGCCAGGAGCCTGCGCATGGTGCGTGCGGACCATGACTTGCTGACGCGCGCGTTGAAGGACGCCGACGGCGTGGTGGTCGACGTGCGCGACAACCACGGCGGCAGTAACCCCTTCCTCTTCCTCCGGTGGCTCACGCGTGGCCCCTGGGATCACGAGCGCGTGGTCACCCGGATCGTTCCGGGGATCGACGACACCACCTTGACGCGCGTGCTCTTCGGCGACGAGCACCTCGCGGGATGGCGCGAAGCCGAAAAGGCTGGCCGGCCTACCATCGAGACGCGTTTTCTCTGCCTGGGTGGGCGCTGCGATGACGTCCGCACCGGCCTCGACGAGCTCGTGACGCGTGCGCCTGTCGCGCTCCTGGTGGGGGCGGGCTGCGTCTCGAGCTGCGACACCCTCGCGCTGACCTGGTCGGCGTTCGGTCTCGGTCCGATGGTGGGGCGTCAGCCTGCGCATTCCTACACCGTGCATCGACTTCCGATCCACGTCGCCGGTCCCGAAGGCGAGGACCTGGGCACGTTCCGTCTCGCCATCTCGCACTCCGAGCTGCGTGGCACGAACATCGAAGGCGAGCCGCTGCGCCTGGACTGGGAGGCGCCGCGTACGTTCGAAGGTCGTGACACCTGGGGGCGCGACGCGGTCGCGGAAGCCAGGAGACGCCTCACGCCGCGACCCTGAGCGGCCCGCCGCGGCTACGCAGCGGCGAGCGCGGCGCTTTGCCGGCGCCGATCCGTGCTGATCGAGGACAGCGCCGTCACCATGGTGGAAGCCGATTCATAGTCTCCGCGCGCACCTGCTTCGAGATGGCCCACCAGGGCAGCAGCAAGCTCGCTTGCTCGCGGTTCGGCGACCAGCGGAGCGATGGGGCTCCAGGCGTCGAGCATCGCCCACGCCACCGCGCGTACCGCCTCGTGCTCGGCCGAGCCGTCGCTCGTGCTGGCGAAAGTGTGGCCCACCACCGTCACGTCCCCTTCTGCATCGACGAGGATCCGCCCGGCCATGAGCCGGCGGTAGACGAAGCCACGCTCTGCCATCTGGGATACGGCCTCCAGCGCCTGCCGGCAGATGCGGGCGAGCGCGTAGGGGCTGGCGACGGCGTCGCACTCGTCGAGGGGCCGGCCCTTCGCGGCCGCGTGGATGACGCGTGCCGGCGAAACGTGCAGCAGCGCGGCGTGGTGCGGAACCTCGACGCCGACGAGCGATGAGGGACAGTCGGCGAGGCTCTGGCCACCCGTCGCAACGCTCAGCAGGACCGGTCGTCCCTTCCACGTGCCGCGCCGGAGGATCGACCCGTCGCCCTGCGCCACGATCGGTCCGAGATGGACGAGCGTGCAGGAGGCATCGTGTCCGGAGGCTGAGCAGGGGCAGAGCGGCTTCATGTTCGACCTGGTCAGCAACTCCCGTGCCCTGCTGCAAATCGCCGGGGCCACCGTCGATCCGGCCCCCCTCTCGACGGGACTGGAACGGCGGCGTTCCCCGTGCGGATCGCGAAAAGTCGGCGCGGGTTCCCTACACGGGGCGAGCAAACGAGCGAAAGGCCCGGGGGGCTGCGCCGGGGCTGCGCCTCTCCCGAGCCTTCGCGTCATCACGTCGTGGCGGAACCGCCACCGAGGTCACACAGGGCAAGGTGAACTGCACCGTCGGAGGCGCGGGGTCGGTGGCCTTGAACTCCCAGAGCCCGACGACGGACTCCGTGCCATTGACCACGGCTCGCAGGAAGATGGTCGTGATGAAGTGGACCATCGCCGGCCCGGCCTTGGGCAGACCGCCGTCGGTGCGTCCCGCATCGCCGCCGTCCGGCGCGCCGGCGTCGCCGCTGAAGCACTGGGCGAGTCGACATGGATCCATGCGATGGAACGAGAGCGTTCTCTTCTACCGCCGCTCGCTCGGCCTTCCACGGGCTACGGCGCGGCATCGACCTTGCTCCAGCCCACCGCGTGTCACCTACGCCTGGAGTCATCATGAACCGCTTCTCGATGCCGATCTCCTTCATTGCCTGCTGGATGCTCGCGGGTGCTGCGCAGGGCTGCGCGTCACCGGCCGAAGAGGCCTCCGGGAGCTCCAACGACCCGCTCGTCGACGGGATGGACTCGCTTCGAGCCGCTGACGGGGTCGTGGGATTGCTCACGCAGGTCCTGGACGGACGGTCGCGCGGCCTTTGCACCGGAACGCTGATCTCCGACCGCGTGGTGCTCACCGCCGCCCATTGCGTCGTCGACGCGCAGACGAAGGCGGTCGGTGCCACGGTCGTCTTCGACGGCACGACCTACGCGAAGAACACCTGGCAGGACATGGTCTCGGCCAGCAGCGCCGTGGTACATCCGGCGTACGACGTCAGCGCGCCGCTGGACGAGAGCGGCGATTCACTGAGGGGTGACCTCGCCTTGCTGGTTCTCCCGGCGGCGGCGCCGGCGCGCATCCGCCGTGTTCCTCGCGCCTCGCCCGACGACGCCGAGCAGCATCCGGCTGGTTCGACGGTACGTCTCTCCGGGTACGGGGTCACCGCCTACCTCGGTAACGGCGGCGGCACCAAGCGATCCGGCAACGCGCCGATCGCCAGCTATCGAGCCGGTCTCATTGCCCTCGCCAAGTCGCCGGGCGCGACGTCGGCGTGCTCGGGAGACTCGGGCGGCCCGATCCGCGCGCGCACCGCCGATGGTCCGATCCTCGGCGTGGCCTCCTTCGTCTCCAACAGTGGAAGCCCCGACGTAGCGCTCTGTCAGGCCGATTCCTATTACGTGCGCGTCAGCGCCTATCGCAGCTTCATCGATCCCGTCGTCGATGCCAATTGAAACGAAGAAAGGATTTGCAATTGACCACCACCGACACGGACGTCATCTCGGACGACGCGACGCTCAACCGCGGACGCGTCGTCTGGCTGCTGGGACCGCTCGCACGCGACCTGGAGCACCGTGCGCAACGCTTGCGGGTACCGCTCGAGTCCTTGGTGCTCACCATCCTCGAGCTGCACGTCGCAGCCGACCGCGAGACCGTGACGGCGCTCCCTGACGCGCCCGCCGAACGTCCTGCCAGGCTGACGCTCACCCTGGAGCGCACCCCGAGCGCGAACGCGCGGTCGCGGCGTTTCGTGCTCGGTCGCTCGGAGGACGCCGAATTGAAGGTGGAGCACCCCACCATCTCGAGGCATCACGCGGTGGTCCATCGACGCAACGACGCATGGCA
>JAYTBL010000225.1:0-11618 GCA_043736975.1 Polyangiaceae bacterium | reverse complement strand
CGCCTCCTGGATCGCGGTCACCAGCCCCGTCACGGCGACGTCGTACACGTTGCGGATCGCGCTAGCGTCCGCGGTGAGCAGATCGCCGGCGGCACCCGAGTAGGCCGTCCACTGCTGCACGATCGTGATCGGCCCGATTCGCCATGCGCGCGATTTTCGCGCCAAGCGGGCGTCAACGCGAGAAGATAGGGAGCATGGCTCGACTTCCTTTACCCGGCCTCGCGGCATCGGCGTGCGTGCTCGTCGTGCTGGCGACCGCGTGTGGTCATCGCCCGCGCACGGCGCGCAGACCGCAGCCCGTGGTCACGTCGAGCACGCCGGCGACCGAGGAGCAGGCGTCGCCGGCGGTCACGCCGGTCTCCGACACGACGACCACGGCACCGACCCCGCAGATGAGTGAGCCGGAGCGCAAGGCGGCAGCGCGCGCCGCCTACGCCGAGGGCGTGCAATTCCAGGAGCAGAAGGACTGCGCGAAGGCGCTGCCCCGCTTCGAGAGCGCCGAGCGTCTGTTCGACGCGCCCACCCACCTCCTGCACATCGCGCAGTGTCAGGCAGCGACGGGTCGCCTCGTCGAGGCGCAGGAGACGTACGCGACGCTCAGCCACCTCAGCCTCGACAAGCAGGCGCCGGCCGCCTTCCGCGAGGCCCAGGAGGCGGGGCGCGCCGAGCAGGCGAAGATCAAGCCGCGCGTCCCCACGCTGCGCCTCGACACCAGTCCGCCGGCCGCCTCGCTCAAGGGTCTCGTGGTCCAGATCAACGGGACGCAGATGCCCGCCGATCTCGTGGGCATCGCGCGCCCCATCAATCCGGGCCGCTACCACGTCACCATGAGCGCCGGCTCCGGTCGCTCGGCGAGCGGCGACATCGAGCTCAAGGAGGGCGAGGCGAAGGCGCTCGAGATCAAGTTCGCGAAGTGATCGCGCCTGCGCGCATCGCTCAGCGCGGCGGTCTTCCCTGATCGATGATGATCGGCCACTTCGCGGTGACCGGGAGGATGAGGAGGACCGGCATCCGCGTGTCGCCGGACGAAACGACCGGCACGTCGACCTGGATTCCCGCGGAGAACACGCCGAGCGAGAAGAAGAGCCCGGCGAACGGCCCGACGCTCGTGCCGTACGTCTCGCCGCCGATGCGGGTCATCAGGCCGGCCTGCGCGCCGAGCGGGCCCACCGTTCCCTCGCCGCCGACCGCGAGACGCGCGTGCGTGCCCGGATCCTTCGGCGACGGATGGTCGGTGAGCGCGATGCCCCCGACCTGCGCCTGGACGAGCCCGCCGTAGCCAGACTGCGTGAAGATGAAGCCGCCGTCGCGCTCGTCGCCGCAGCAGGCGCGCAAGCCTGGGCTGAGGAGCGGGCCGACCATCACGTAGAGGTTGCGCCCCGGGTCGGGGTCTCCCGGAACGCCGTGCGCGAGCGCGGGGCTGGCGACGGCCGACGTGAGGAGCAGCGTGGCGGCGAACGTTCGTCTTCGGATCACGGGCGCCTCGCTGCACGCCCTGGTCCCGCGTCGCGATCCGCGGTTTGACGGGCTCTTTGCGGCCCCGAATCCGGTTGGGTGATTCAACCACTTTACGCTTACGCGCCTGACCGCGAAGCGCCGTTCGCCGGTACCATCGGCGCGGTGCGAGCACCCCGGGCGCTGCCCCTCTTCTTCCTCGGCCTCTCGATGGGCTGCTCCAGGGCGTGCCGAGCTCCCGCCACCGAAGCGGACGCCGCCGCGGATGCCGCGGAGGCCAGCGTGAGCTCTGCCGCGACCCCCGCGCACGCCGGCGACGACGCGTGGGTGACGAAGCTCCCGCGCGACAAGGCGTTCACCACCATCGATCTGACGAGCGACGCCGACGCCCCGACGACGCTGTTCATCGAATGGCGCGCCTACCCGCCGCGCGCCGTGAAGGAGGTGCCCGAGAAGGACCATCCGCGCCGCCTCGAGCTGGTCGTGACGTACGGCGGCCAGCGACGGGCCATCGCGCTCGGCGAGCATCCCGGCGCGCCCGCGGCGACGAGCCTCTCGACGTGCCGCCGTCAGGGCTACCTGCCCGGCTCCGGCGCGACCTGGCAGATCCCGGCGCTCTTCAACGTGGTGTCGACGTTCTCCATGGCCGCGCTGCCGAGCGGCGACGACTTCCTCCTGCTCATGGGCCACGACGTCATGCGCCTGCTCCACCGCCGCACCGCGGGCGGGTCGTGCGGCGACCTCGTCTTCCAGGGCCCGCTCCAGACCTGTCCCGACGCGAAGTGGATGCTCCTCGGCGACCTGAAGGTCAAGGGCGAGCCCGTCATGACCGAGGCGGTCCTCGAGGTCGACGCGAAGGCTCAGCCGAAGCCATTCGACTGCTCCATGGGCCCGGGACTGCTGCCCCCGACGCCGTGACATGCTGAGCCGCGTAGGCCTCGCTCGCGGCCGCTCGCGACCTCGGGCATGCTCTCGTCCGTGCGGATTCTGAACCGGGCCGTGTTGACCTTCGCGGGCGCCCAGCTCGCGGCGGTCCTCATCGCCATGCTGGGTTCGCGCGCGATCACCTCGTCCAGCGCGGCGCCGGCCGGCGCCATCTTCGCCGCGCATTGCGGCCTCCTGTGCCCGGTAGGGCTGCTCCTGGGGGCCGCGGTCCTGGTGTTCGCGCTGATCATCGAGCCCGAGGGCAAGCCGACCCTCGCCGAGGAGGTCGCGGTGGTGCGGCGCGTGCCGCCGAAGCGCGCGCGGGCCGCGGCGCTCGCCCCGCTGCTGGTCCTGGCGGTGGCGATCACCACGGTCGGCGCGGCGCATGTCGCCCGCGCCGCGGCCGGCGCGCGCGAGGTCGCGCCCAGCGGACTGACCATGGGGATCGCGACCGTCGCGCTCGCGCTCGCCACGTGCATGACCGCGCTCTCGCTCCTGCCCGCGGTGTGGCGCCTCGTCGGCAGGGCCGGGCCGCAGTCGCCAATCGCCGACCCGCTCGTCACCGGCGGCGCCGCGCTCGTGCTCGCCGCGGTGGTGCTCGGGGCCGGCATCTTCACCGGCGATCCGGGCGGCGCCGGCGGCCTGCCGGGGGTCGGGCTGTTCGGCGTGCTCACGCGCTCCGAGCTCGATCTGCGGCCCGTCGGCTACGCGGGCCTGATGGCGGTGTGCGCGTACATGGCCGGGACGCTCGCGCGCACGAACATCGCGCGGCAGGCCACGATCGGCGGCGCGCTCGTCATCGCGATGCTGCTGATGATGCTGCTTCGCACGTCGACGGCGCTGAACGAGGCGCCGGCGGTGGCCACCACCATCGACGTGAACGCGCCGCTCGGCCACGTGGCGCTGAAGGCGCTGCGCAAGCTGACCGATCACGACGGCGACGGGCACTCCGCGAAGTTCGGGGGCGCCGATTGCAACGACAACGATCCGCGCATCAACCCCACCGCGGTCGACATCCCGGGCAACGGGATCGACGAGGACTGCTCGGGCGAGGACACCCCCGCGCCGGCGCCGCGCCTCGTGGCCACCGCCGACGATGCCGCAACCACCGCCGCGCCCGCGCCGGTGCGCGCGGGACCGGATCGCACCTTCAACGTCGTCTTCTTCACGGTGGACACGCTGCGCGCCGACCTCGGCTTCGGCGGCTACCCGAAGCCCGTCTCCCCGAACCTCGACGCGCTCGCCGCCAAGAGCACGGTCTTCGAGCGCGGCTACTCGATGTCCTCGTACACCGCGAAGAGCATGGGCTCGATGATGATCGGTCGCTACCCGAGCGAGGCGGCGCGCGACTACGAGCACTTCACGACCTACTACGGCAGCAACGTCTTCATCGCCGAGCGCGCCCGCGAGGCGGGCGTCCACACCTTCGCCGGCCACTGCCACTACTATTTCCAGTGGAGCACGGGCTACCAGCAGGGCTTCAACGTCTGGGACACGTCGGCCATCCCGCCCGGCATGGGCGACAACGACTCGAGCATCACCAGCGAGCGCCTCAGCGATCTCGCGATCAAGATGCTCTCGAAGGCCGACAACGTGACGCCCAGCAAGGGCGACGGCGGCGCGCCGCAGCGCTTCCTCGCGTGGTTTCACTACTTCGATCCGCACGCGCAGTACGTGCGCCATCCTGGCTCACCGCCCTTCGCGACGATGGAAGGCGGCCCGCCCATGCGCCGCGTCTACGACGAGGAGGTCTGGTTCACCGACAAGCACATCGGACGCGTGCTCGACTACATCGCGTCGCAGCCGTGGGGCGCCGACACCGCGATCATCCTGACCGCGGATCACGGCGAGGCGTTCGGCGACCACGGCGTCCTCACGCACGGTCACGAGCTCTACGAGCCGCTGGTGCGGGTGCCGCTCATCGTCTACGTGCCCGGCCTCGCGCCGCGCCGGCTCGGCATCAAGCGGTCGGCGATCGACATCGCGCCCACCATCGTCGGCCTCGTGAGCCGCGAGAACAAGCCGGCCCCCGAGCTGCGTGGCACCAGCCTGCTCGCGGACATCTACGCGGCGGCCAGCGCCGCGCTCGAGGAGCGCGACATCTATCTCGACATGCCGCAGGGTCCGCTGAACGACGTGCGGCGCGCCATCATCACCGGCCCCACCCCCGGGATGAAGCTGATGCACTTCGGCGGTAGCCGCTACTCGCTGTTCGACCTCGCCGCCGACCCTGCGGAGGCGAACGACCTCGTCAAGGAGGAGGCGGTCTTCCGCCCCGCCATGACCCGCATGCAGCAGTTCCGCGGCGGCCTCGAGGAGATCGCCACCGGCGTCGTCCCCAAGAAATGACGCTCACGGCGCCATCACGCGTCCGGGCGCACCGTTGACACCCGCCAGCGTATGGCAGCTGTTGCAGTCGCCGGCGGTGAGCGCGCAGGCCATCACGCGCTCCTTCGTTCCGTTCGTCACCTTCACGCGGAACGGCGCCGCGATGTTGGCGCGCGACGCCAAGTTGCCGACGGCGTTGACCGGGATGTTCGTTACGGCGCCGTTCTTGTCGGTGACCACCACGGTCAGCCCGGTACCGTTGCCGTTGCAGTCATTGGGCTCATGGGCGGTCCCCGCGACCGTGTAGGCCGGGCCGCCCCTCATCGTGTGACAGGTGACGCACGCGCCGCCCGGACGCATTCTCGACGAGCCCTCGTTGCCATTGGTCCACGTGGTCTTGCTCGTGCACACGGTGGGCGTGTTGTAGATGTTGCCTCCAGTCATACCGCCGTCGGCTCCGGCGTCGCCCGGCGGCGGCGTGCAGGCGGTGCCCTTGGGCGTGCCAGCGGTGACCCACTGCTCGAGGGTCGCGATCTCCGCGGGCGTCGGCGCGACCGCCGGCGCGGGCGGCATCGGCGAGGTGGCGCTCTTCATCCGCTCGAGGGATCCGCTCGAGGGACTTCTGGGCGAGCGTCTTTGCCGCGTCGCTCGAGGGCTTGAGGAGATCGTCGTACGTCAGCAGCGCCGCCGGAGCGGGCCCGAGGTGACAGCCGATGCAACGGTTCTCGAGCAGCTGCTGGACGTCGCAGGGCAAACCCGTCGCCGCGCCCGTTCCCGCGCCGGTGCCGTTGATGCCGTCTCCGAACGGAGAGTCCTCGCCGGCGTCGGCCGCCGAGGGGACCGCGCCATCGGCCCCGGGATCGCCGCTGAGGCTCGCCCTGTTCCCTGATCCGCACGCCGCGGCCAGCGCCGCCGCGACGACCAGCCCGCCGATGATCCCGTATGCAAAACGCGGCTTTCTCATGGTTCGAGCTCCGGCGGAGCTTGCCCTCGCGCAAGGCCGCCGAGCTGGCGGCGCTGGGCGAGGTGCGCTGGCTCATCGCGCCGAACCTGCTGCATCACCTCTACCTCGGTGACGCGATCGCGCGTTACCCATCGGCGAAGGTCCTCGCTCCCGCGGGGCTGGCCCGCAAGCGCCCCGATCTGCGGGTCGACGCCACGCTCGACGCACCGCTGCCGGCGTCGCTCGCGGCATGCCTGGAGGTCCTGCATATCGATGGCGCGCCAGCGGTCGCGGAGCACGCGCTCTTCCATCGCCCGACGCGCACGCTCGTCCTCACGGACCTCGTGTTCAACGTGCGCGCCCCGCGCGGGCTGGTCGCGAACGTCCTCCTCTGGCTCGTAGGCTGCCACGGCAAGCTCGCGCAGAGCCGCGCCTGGCGCCTCTTCATCAAGGATCGCCCGGCATACGCGGCGAGCGCCAGGGCGCTACTGGGGCTCGACGTGACGACGCTCGTGGTCGCGCACGGCGAGGTGGTGCGCGAGGACGCCCGCGCGCGCCTCGCTTCCGCGCTCACCTGACGCGGTCGCGTGCCTCTTACGCGATCGGCTGCGCGGTGTGGCGGCCTCGAGGGAGACGTCGTCCCACGAGATGAGACGCAGCGCACTGCGCTGACGCACGTTTCACGACGATCGCCGGACACGGTTCCATTCTCAGCGGAGCGCCGACCAATCTAGTTCGCGTGTCCTTGTGCGACGCGCCGCCCTGCAAGGCGGTCAGCGACAGCGGCGGCTGACCGCGTGGGCGCGGCTCGGAGCAGGAGCTCGAGCCACGAGCTCGCGCGGGTCAGCGCGCGAAGCGGCGCACCTTGCTCGCGTGCGCGCTCGTCGGGTGATCATGCAGGAATGTGTCCGCGCGCGCCGCGGCCTCAGGCGCACGCCCGACGCAGGCGAGCGCTTCGATGGCGAGCACCTCGCGTTCCTGCGCGAGGCCTCCCCGCGCGAAGCGGGCGCCGGCCTCCTGCAGCTGCGCGAGCGCAGCGTCGCAGTCGCCGGAGCGGAGCAGCTGGCGCTCGCGCAGCAGTGACGCGCTCTCGGTCTCCAGCGCGACCTCCGGCGCAGCGGCTGGAGAGGACGTGGCATTGCTCGCGCTCGGCGCAGCCCTGGCGCGCGGCGGCGGCGGTGCTGGCGCAGGCGCAGGCGATGGCGCCTCTTCGACCACGTCCGGCAGCGCTGACGCAGGGATGGGTGCACGTGCGATCGGCGTCGAGGAGCACGGTGATCGCCGCGACGACCGCGTCGGCCACGGCCGCGCACGTCGGGGCCGAGAGCGTGCGCACGCCGCTCGTCGGTCCGCGGGTCCGGACCGTCGCCGTGTACTCGGCGCCCTCGTGAGCGAACGCGACGTCGAGCGCGATCGCGCTCGGCGCGCGCAGAGGCGCGGGATCCGATCCGCGCGCCTTCGCGACGGCGGCCGTGAGTGCGCTCGCGTCCGGGCAGCTCGCCGCCTCGGGCGGACGCGTGACGGTCCACTCGATGGTGCCCGGATCAGCATGGCTGGGGCGCACGTAAGCGAAAAAATGCCAAGAACCACGAGCAAGGAAGTGAAGCGTCGAAGCGTCTTCTTCCCCGTGAGTGGGGCCGGTCGGGCCGCGCGATCACAAAAACTGCAGCGACATGCGTGTCGCTGGTGTCGCTAGAAGAACACAGCCTTGTTGTCCACGAAGAGCGCCGTCCACGCGGCCGCGTTCGCCACGAGGCCGCCGGGGTGACCGGCGTTCGTGACCTTCGTGATCAGTTGCACGTGCCGTTCGCGGCCACCGTGGTGCGGATGGTCGGCAGCACCGCGTTGCCGAAGAGCGTCGGGCTTTTGCAGACCTTCGGCGCCTCGACGACCGGGGACGTGAGCGTCTCGATCTCGATGCGGATCTGGTCGGGCGAACAGGTCGCGCAAGCGGTCAAGGCGAGAGCCGAGAGAAGACGTAACGCGCGTTTCACGACGATCGTCGGACAAGGCTCCAGTCCCGGCGGAGCGCCGACCGATCTGAGTGACGCGAGCGCGTCTCACGCGGCTTCGGCGGCGAGGCGACGCACGATGTCCTCGACGAAGCGTTCTACGGACGCCTCGGCGGAGCGATGATGATCGATGCCGTCAGCCATCGCGCCGATCACGCCGGCGGGGGGCCTGTACCAGCCGTGGAAGTCGACCTGCGTCTCCTCCGCCGAGAGCGGGTAGATGGTGAGCTGCGCGCGCATCGAGGGAAAGAGCGACGGCGCAGCCGCGGCGTGCCAGCGGAAGGCGACGGCGAAGCCCGGTAGCGCCATGGCCGACGGCGGACGGCCGGAGCGGTCGACCGACGTGATCTCGACGCGGACGTCCCGGTGGAGATCGTGCCCCGCGACGTCCACGTGCAGGGTGGCCTCGAGCGGCCCGGCGTGCATCGCCGTCGCGGTCGTGGCCCGCTGGAAGAGACCGAGCGCATCCTGCTCGATGATGGCCTTCACCTTGGCATAAGGCCGTTCGACGGACCGACCCCTGCGGAGCTCGTGTTCGTGCATCGATTCGCCGAGGATACAGCATAGTTGGTGCCGGCGACGGATCCTGCCCCCACCACCGGGCAAAGCCGGGCTATCCGGCCCTCGAGCGAACAGGTCGCGCAAGCGGTCAAGGCGAAAGCCGACAGAAGACGTAACGCGCGTTTCGTCTGGACGGCGATCGGCCGCCGCCATCTGCTGCTGCACGTCGACGGATACTTGTCGGTCGGTCATGCGCGCGATCGTTCGTCGGGCTGCCCGATCGCAGGGCTTGCTCCCGAAGCGTCGCGTCCCGGGGCCGCGCTCGCGGGAGCCATGGCAGCATCGGCCGCACGCTCGATACGTTCGCTTATGGTCGGCACGTTGGTAGTCGCCCGTGCGGCCGGCGAGCAGGCCGCGCAGGCCGCGCAGGCCGAGATCATCGAGACCATGCGTGAGAGCGAGCCACTGCGATCGCTGCTGGCCCGGAGCGGTGAGCGTCGGCCCAAGGCTCGAGTGTGTGTCGGGCAGAGCGCGAGGGCGGCGCGCTCCACGCCCCCGTTCGCGCTACGCTGTCGGCGCCGCGCACCGCGACGAGGCTCCATGACCACGCTCACTCCTGCTCCGTACCCGCCCGCTCCAGACCCGAATCCCCAGGCCGAGCAGATGGCCCACGAGTCGATGCTCCGCAACCTCGCGGCGCAGGCGGCGATCATCTGGCCGGGCGAGGCGGCGCTCTTCGCGCGCTATGACGTGCCGGAGCAGGGCCGCGTGCTCGACGTCGGCTGCGGGAGCGGCGAGATCACGTCACGCCTCGCAGGCCTGCTCCCCCGCGCCACGCTGGTCGGGCTCGACCTCCTCGAGGGGCCGCTCGAGCACGCGCGGAGCGCACACGCCGCGCTCGCGCCGCGGGTGAGCTTCGTCCAGGGCGACGCCTTCCACCTCGCCTTTCCCGACGATACGTTCGACCTCGTCATCTGCCGCCACGTCACGCAGTCCGTGCCCGACCCCGCACGCATCCTCGCCGAGATGCGCCGCGTGTGCCGCCCTGGAGGACGCGTGCATGTGCTCAGCGAGGACTACGGGATGCTCCACGTCGCTGCGCGCCCGGGCGAGATTGACCCGAACCGCCTGTGGCGCGAGGTCCTGCCCGCGCTCTCGCGCGCGACCGGCATCGACGAGCGCATCGGCCGCAAGACCTGGTCGCTCCTCCAAGCAGCAGGACTCGTCGACGTCACCATCGACTACGTCGTGGTGGACACCGTCCGCGCACTGCGCGCCCCGTTTGCCGAGGTGCTTCGCGCCTGGCGCGACGGCTACGCCGCCGCGCTCGCCGAGCACGCACGACTCCCCGAGGAGGAGGTGCGGGCGCTCTTCGACGCCGGCGTCGCGAGCATCCTCGACCCCGCCCTCTACTCGGTGTGGCACCTGCCGATCCTCAGCGGACGAAAGCCGGAGCGCGCCTGACGGAAGCTTCTCAGGCCTCGGAGTCGCCGTCCATTCGCTCCACGTCCGGGGCATCCGAGAAGCGCCCGCTACGCTCGCGGTTTCGCAGCGGCGAGTCGGCACGCGCGATCAGGCCACGCTCGAGCCGCGCCTCGCCGAGGAAGTCGCGCCCAGACGACGACGCATGGACGAGCGAGCCGTTCAGGCGCGCGGCGCCCTCGCGCGCCGGGCCCTTGACCATCCCGCCGGGCGCGCGCCGCGCATCGCGGATCGCGGCCGCCCGCCGCTCCTCGAGGCTCTCGCCGCGCGGGTGCACGTGGAAGACGCCGTGAGCGGCGGTGAGGTGAGGATCGAGACGCCCCGCGGGCAGGCGTGCGCCGCACAGGCGGCAGACCTCGTGGGTGGCGCTCGAGCTCCGCTTGCGAGCGCGACCGTCGGGCGCGAGCCCGTGCACCGTGCCGAGGTGCCGCGCGTAGTTCTCGGCGTTGGGCTGCGCGTCGCAGTGCGGGCAGTCGCGCGTCCGCGCCCGCACCTCGGCGGCGCGCGCGCGGGGACCGGCGGGGCCAGCGCTGGAGGCAGGAGCGGCGCGAGCCGCGGGAGCAGCGCTCGCACGCGCTGCCTCCGCGGCCTTCGTCTCCGCGGCCACCTGCGCCACCTGCGCCACCTGGAGCGCGGCGGCGACCACGCGAAGGCTATCGCGCCCGAACGCGTCGAGCAGCGCGCCCACGGCGAGGCGGTCGACGACGGCGTGAACGCCGTGCGCGCGCCGCTCGATCAGGAGCCACGACTCCTCGCGCGCGATCAGGAACAACGGCGGCACACCCGGTCCACGCGCTAGCGCGACCCCGCACGCCCGCGCACGCTCGAAGCCGAACGACAGATCGCCGGCGACCTCCGCGAGGCGAGGCACCATCCCGTCGAGGAAGCGCGCGACGATCTCCTCCTGCCGAGAGCGCGCCGCCGCGAGCGCGAGCGTGAGCCGCGCGTGCTCGTCGCACGCTTCGTCCAGCTCGTCACGAATGCCTCCCGGGCCCATCATCCGGCGCGACCCTACCAGACGTAGCGCGCTCCACGAAGTCGCCCGGGCGCCCAGGGCCATCGCTCGATCCGTAAGGCTCCGGCGCGATCTCCAGAAGAACGCCGCCTCGGAGCGGTCATGCGGCTCAGGGGCGAGGCGCTGCTGTCGCGGCCGATGGGACCGCCGCCGGCCCGCGCGGCGGAGCGTTCTTCACGTACCTGTCGAACCAGCGGATCATCTCCGCGACCAGCTGCTCGTTCGACTCCTGCGCGGCGTACCAGTGTGGCTCGTGCGGAAGCATGACCAGGCGCGCCGTGCCCCCGTTGCCGCGTACCGCCTCGTAGAGCTTCGTCGCCTGGAGCGGCGTGGTGCCGGGGTTCGCGTCGTCCTCGCCGTGCATGATGAGGAGCGGGAGCTTCAGCTTGTCGGCGAAGAAGAACGGCGAGGCCTTCAGGTAAACGTTCTGCGCCTCCCAGACCGAGCGGCGCTCGTTCTGGAACCCGAAGGGCGTGAGCGTCTTGTTGTACGAGCCGCTGGTGGCGACGCCGGCGCGAAAGAGGTCGGTGTGCGCGAGGAGGTTCACGGTCATCAGCGCGCCGTGGCTGTGGCCGGTGATTCCGATGCGCTCAGGATCGGCGACGCCGATCTCGACCGCCTTGTCCACGGCGGCCTTCGCGTCTGCCACCAGCTGCTCGAGATACGTGTCATAGGCCTTCTTCGGATCGCCGACGATGGGGAATGCCGCATTATCGATGATCGCATATCCCGCGAGCAGCAGCAGTCGGTACTGGCGAAGGCGTGTGAACGTCTGCTCCGAGCCGGTGAGCTGACCGGCCTTCGAGGGATCCGCGTAATCCAGGGGATAGGCATAGAGGATCGAAGGAACGCGCCTTCCTTCCTGGTAGTCAGGCGGCGTATAAATGGTGAACGAGAGATCGGTCCCGTCCTTGCGTTTGTACTTCACGATGCGCTTCTTGATGGCGCGCACCACGGG
>JAYTBL010000224.1:0-1891 GCA_043736975.1 Polyangiaceae bacterium | reverse complement strand
CCGTTGCCGCGACCACGGCGAGCGCCGTGCGCATCCCTGTCGCTCCCCTGGGCGTCGCCCTGTCGGGCAACTTGAAGGGCGACTTCACGAAGGTCTCGAAGGCCGTCGTCGACGCGCAGGCGAACCCGACGCGCACCACCGACCGCGTAGCCAAAGCGCTCGGACCCGAGGCCGGCAAGTCACCCCGGATCGCAAGCGCCGCCACGCAGATCATGATCGGGGACATCGACTTCCTCCACAAGGCGTTGCCCCCGCCGCGGCTCGACGCGTTCTCCCTTCAGCCTCACCTCCAAACCGGCAGCCGAGCTAGCGACACCGAGATGGGCAAGTTTCTCGACCAAGCGAAGGTCCTGGCTAGCCCGACCATCGTGATCGACAAGGCCATCGAGGGAACGCTGTCGCGGCACGAGGTTGACGCGTTGAAAGAGCGACGGCCGGAGATGTACGACGCGATCCGCAATTCGGTGCTCGAGCAAGTCACGACGACGACGAAAGAGATCCCGTACGACCGCCGGATTCAGCTCGGAATCCTGCTAGATATTCCGACAGACCGCACGCTTGCTCCCGACTTCCAGCAAGCGATCCAGGCCACCTACTCCAGCGCGGAGCAGGCCGGGGAGGAGTCACCTTCCCCTCAACTCGCGCGCCCGCTCGCAATCGCAAGCGGCCCGATGACATCGATTCAAGCTGCGATGTCAGAGGGCCTGGAGAAGTGACATGTCTGAAGGCGTATGGACGATGGGCCGTGTCGAGAGTGGCGTTGCGCCGTTCATCGGCACCAGTGACAACTTCTTGCGCTCGACGTCGAGCGCGGCGGCGGGTACCGCCGGCATCTCGATCAGCGTGAAGCCTGGGCGCTTCTACACCGCGGCGATCCAGAACGGGTCGGCTACGGCGTACTTCTTCCAGGTTTTCGACAAGGCGACCGCGCCCGTCAACGGGGACACCCCGATGCTTTCACGTCGCCTGCAGGCTTCGGGGGAACTCGTCGTCGAGGTCGTCAACGTGAACGGTCTCGTTGCGCTACTTGGCATCGGCATCGCGATCAGCTCGACGGCTGGAACGCTGACGCTCGCGATTGCCAACGACATCGTTTGGCGGCGCATCATGTACACCGCGAGCAAGTAGTGGGCTCCCCCCAATACAGCATCGTCTTCTCCGCGCCGGTCGCGGGGACGGCCACGGCCGGCAGCGTCGGGGACGTGCTCATCCCCGACGCGACTTCGGGCCTCTACGTCAAGGCCACGACAGCCCGCCGCGGCACGCGCCGCAGCACGGGCATCGCGCTGTCCGCGTACGCTACGGGCGGCGTCACCGACATTCAGCAGGTCGGCCAGGTCGACGCGGTCACCGCGGGGCTCGGCACCGGCGCGGCCTCGTGGGTTCGCGTGTCGGCGGCGGGCACGCTCGAGCGCGCCACGGTCTCGGGTGCTGACGACGTCGTCGGCTGGGTCGAGGTGGATGGGACGCTGCACGCGTGCTTCGGCTTCCTTACCGCGGCCATCGTGAACGGTGGCGGCGGTGGTGGAGGCACGGTCCCCACGGGCACGGGCCTCCCGCACATCGTCGGCGGCGCGCAGGACGCGGCGGCTTCGCTCATCGTGGACGCCGATGTCACCAGCGTGGGGCTCGCGAAGCTCACGGGGCTCGGAGCTAGCGTCTCCGCGTTCCTCGGCGTGCCGAGCGGGGCGAACCTCGGCACTGCGCTTACGTCCGCGCTGCCGGTCACGAAGGGCGGCACGGGGCTCACCGCGCTCACCATCCCCGCCTCGGCGTTGCTCGTCGGCACGACTGACGTGCAGACGCTGAGCGGCAAGACGATCGCCGCGGGGTCCAACACCGTCACGGGCCTCGCCAACGCGAACGTAGCCGCCGGCGCAGCCGTAGCCGT
>JAYTBL010000223.1:0-4985 GCA_043736975.1 Polyangiaceae bacterium | reverse complement strand
CGTTCGCTACGCCGAGGATCTGGCGCACCTGCTCCAGGTCGAGACGGAGTAGCCGGCTCGCTGTCTAGAATGGCCGCATGGCCATATCGATCCGATGGCAGGCAGATGCCGAGCAACGCCTCGAGAAGGTCCCCTTCTTCATCCGGCCGCTGGTCCGCCGGCGCGCCGAGTCGGCGGCGCGCGAGCGCGGGCTCGCCGGAGGTCAGCGCAGCGCCGCGAGCGCCTTCTCGTAGCCGACCATCGAGTGGTCGCCGAGCATCTCCCCGACGCCCGACTCGCCGCGGTCCCCGCTTCGACCGATGCTGAGCGCCCCCGACCCCGTGATCAGCACCGAGTAGAGCGTCTCGTCCCCCTCGTTGCCGAGGTGGTACCAGCCGACCTTCGGAATGGTGGTGACGACGTCTCGCCCGTTCACGAAGCGGTACGCTGCCGTACGGTCCTCGAGATAGGACGTCATCCCCTTGGCCCACGACATGTCCCCGACACGCGGTGATCCGAACGTCACGAGGCCGCTGACGGGCACGTAGGAGAGGAAACAAGCCTCTTCGCGGCTCTGCTTCTTCGCCGCGCAGCTCTCGACCACGGTCTGAGTGAGCGCGACGTTGGCCATGGCGCCGCCCAGGCTGTGACCGGTGATGTAGAGCTCGGCCCCGCGCCGGACCGGCCGCCCGGTCCCGTCGAAGGAGTGGCGCGCGCGGAGGTAGCTGCCGATCGGCTCGGTCGGGCCGCATTTCGTATCTGCCTTGTTCCAGAGGCTCGCGACGCGGTCGGAGAACCCGGCATGCATCTTCCCCATGTTGGTCGGCACCGGCCGGATGTTGGCGTCCGCCGCGATGTCCTTGACCGCGTTGGGCTCGGTGCCGCGAAAGGCGAGCACCGCGAAGGAGCTGGAGGGCTTGTTGTATGCGTCGGCGAGGGTCTCGGGCGCCGTAGGGGCGGACGCGTTGGTGATGTAGAACGCCTGCGCGCCGGTGCACGTGTTCTCGAAGAACTTGAAGTGCAGCTCGTCCGCCGGTAGCCCGAGCTCGCCGAGGTGCGCCGCGAGCGTGCTCTCGTCTTCGTAGGCGAGCAGGGCGAGCTTCGCGAGGGCCTTGGCGTTGACGAGCGAGAAGCCAGCCTTCTGCCGGGCGAGCGCAGGGGCGACGGAGACCGCCTCGGCCTTGGACTTTCCGTCGGCGAGGAGACCTGCCTGCGCCGCCGACGTCTTTTCGCCCCAGTCCGCCCGGCGCGACGCCTGACGCTGGTTCACACGCTCGTAGCCTGGCTCGAACGCGAACGACGACGAGGTGTCCGTGGCGGCCTGGGCGGAGTCGCCGACCTCACCCTCATCGGGGGCGACGCACGCCGCGAGCGAAGTGACGACGAAGGCGCAGAACGGAAGCAGGGGGCGCATGCCCGCTCGAAGTGCATTGCCCGTGCCGCTGGAATTTTCCACCAGATCGCGCGCCATCGTGGTTTCGTTACCGCGTCCTTGCTCGAACTGCGATCACGCGTTGGGAGACCGAGCTCGCTCACCGCTACTTGCGCCTACTTGCGCAGCTGGCGAGCGAAGACCTCGGGGTCGCTGGTGGGGAGCTCGCAGGCCTGCTTTTCGCAGACGTAGGCGGTGGCCTTGCCGCCCTTCGCGATCTTCGAGGAGACCAGAGGCGAGATCGCCTCGAGCTTCGCGAGCGGCTCGCCCTCGGGGACCACGAGGAGCACGGCGTTGGGCAGGAACGTCTCGCGGAGCTTCGCGAGGAACGGCTCGGCCTCGGCGCGCGACGCGGGCGTCACGATGACGATCTCCTTGGGCACGTCGGCCTGGAAATCGAGGGCGATGAGCAGCTCGGAGAGGCTCGTCGGCGACGCGGCGAGGGTGTTCCCGACGCTCCTCACGGCGCGCTCGGCGCGCTGCCGATACGTGTCCCGGGTGGTGATCTCCGCGAGGCGCAGCAGGTTCGCGACCTGCACCGAGAGGCCCGACGGCTCGGCGCCGTCGTAGGCGGGCTTGTCGCGCGCGAGGAGCTTCTCCTGATCGTCGCTGGTGAGGAAGAAGCCGCCCGCCGGGTCCTCGTAGTGCGCGGCGACGACCGCATCGAGCGCGACCGCCTCCTCGAGCCAGCGCAGCGTGCCGGTGGCCTCGTGGAGATCGAGGAGCGCGGCGACGAGGAACGCGTAGTCGTCGAGGTACGCAGCGCTCTTCGCCTCCTTGACGGTGCGGAGGAGGCGCCCGTCCTTGCGGAGGACGCGCAGGACGAGATCGGCGGCGCGCTCGGCGCGGGCCGCATGCTTCGGCTCGGCGAGGACGAGCGAGGCGCGCGCGTACGCCGAGATCATCAGGCCGTTCCAGGAGGTGAGGATCTTTTCGTCGCGCGCGGGGAGCGGACGGGCGGAGCGCGCGAGGCGCAGGGTCTCGCGCGCCGCGGCGAGGGCGGCGCGCTGGGCGGGCGCGGCCGGCAGAGGCGTGGAGGGGATGCTGCGGCCCTCGAAGTTTCCGGCGGGGGTGATCGCCCAGTACGCGCTGGCGAGGCGCGCGCTCTCGGGCCCCAGCGCCTTCTCCACCTCGGCCGGCGTCCACGTGAAGAACCAGCCTTCCTCGCGCTTGCCCGCGGGCGTGAGGCTGTCGGCGTCGCTCGCCGAGTAAAAGCCGCCGTCGGGCGCGCCGAGGTCGCGCTCGACGTACGCGAGGATGTCGCGCGCGACGGCCGCGAAGTCGTCGCGGCGCGTGACCTGGTAGGCCTCGAGGTACGCGCGGGCGAGCAGCGCGTTGTCGTAGAGCATCTTCTCGAAGTGCGGGACGAGCCAGGTGGCGTCGGTGGAGTAGCGGTGGAAGCCGCCGCCGATCTGGTCGTGGATGCCGCCGCTGGCGAGGTGCTCGAGCGTGGTGGTGGCCATCTTGAGCGAGTCGCTGCCGGGGTTGCGACGGGCATCGCGCAGGAGGAAGCGGATGGGGAGGCTGCTCGGGAACTTCGGCGCGCCGCGCGTGCCGCCGTTGACGGGATCGAAGCGGCCACGGTACTGCGCGGCGGCGGCGTCGAGCACGGCGGCGGCGGACGTGCTGCCTGCGGACGCGGGAGCGGCGTGGTCGCGGACCGCCCTGGTGAGCTCGGCGGCGGACTCGGCGACCGACTTGGGGTCGGTGTGGTACGTGCCCTCGAGCTTCTTCAGCGAGGAGAGGAAGCCGAGTCGCGCGCCGCGCTCGCCATCGTGCGCCGGAAAGTAGGTGCCACCGTAGAACGGCTGACGATCAGGCGTGAGCCACATGGTCATGGGCCAACCGCCGCCGCTGGTCATCGCCTGGAGGGCGCTCATGTAGATGGAGTCGAGATCGGGCCGCTCCTCGCGGTCCACCTTGATCGCCACGTAATTGGCATTCAGGTAATTTGCAATCTCCTGATCCTCGAAGGACTCCTCCTCCATCACGTGGCACCAGTGACAGGTGGAATAGCCGATGGAGAGGAGCACCGGCCGCCCCAGGCGGCGCGCGGTGTCGAACGCCTCGTCGCCCCAGGGGAACCAGTCCACGGGGTTGTGCGCGTGCTGGAGGAGGTAAGGGCTCGACTCGAGGACGAGGCGGTTGGTGTACGTCGGCGAGCCGTCGGCCTGCTTGTGGCGGGTGCGCGGGAGGTAGGCGACGCCCCTGGCGCGCGCGGCCTCGCGGAGGCGAGCGCGGAGCTCGGGGCTGGTGGCGGGCGCGGCGCTCGAGGCGTCGGCGACGGGCTGGTTGCCGCGCGCGCAGGAGGAGCAGCCGCCGAAGGCGGTGACGAGGAGCGCGCAGGTGGCGGCGCGGAGGCTGGAGAGGTGAAGCGTACGGCGCATCGAGCAGCGTGGCGCAGGACGATAGAGGGAGGGCGGGGATGCCGCAAGGCGCGGCCGGTGTCGGACTTCGGCGCGATCCGTAGCTTCGAGGCGCGCGTCGACCTCACGAGCCCAACGCAGGCCCGTCATGCTCGGCGCGCTGGTCAACTCGCTACGTGACGCGCGCCGAGCTCGCTCCCGAGGCCTCGCTCGGCCCTGCGGCGAAGATGGGTCGGCCCGGTGTCAGTCGCCGCTGACGCCCGTGAAGAGGTACTCGGCGGGTTTGCCCTTGGCGTCGTGCACCACGACCCACGTCGCCTGCCAGCGCTGGCGCATGGTCATCAGCTGCTTTCCGACGCGCCGGATGTCCGCGCGCGTCGGCTTCTTGGTCCCGAACAGCTCGGCGGCCTCTTCGCGGAAGAGCGGGAACGCGGTCGCGAAGTCATCCATCTCACCGCTGGGGCCGAGCGTGTCGGCGCGGAGGATGTCGAGAATGGAGTGCGTGCCATCCTCGCCGCACGACTTCACGTAAGCGGCGATCGACTTGGGGCGCTCGGCGGACCCGCGCGGGAACGCGCCGTCGAACACGCGGTTGCGGAGCGTGCGCAGCGCGTCCTCGACGTCGTCCTGGTAAGGCGTGAAGTAGCTCCAACCGGACGCGCCCATCGACCCGCAGCGTAGACCAGGCTGCGATCTCAGTTCGAGAAGCGAGAAGCGGCAGCGCGCGGCGCGACCGCTGGAATGCCGGCAAATGGGCCCTCCCGCACCTTGGCCCACGTTGTGCGTAAGCCAGTGATCGGAGGTTCTCTCATCATGCGCTCGCTTCTCACCTGCTCCGTGCTCGTCGCTTCCCTCGCGCTCGCGTCCCTCACCGGCTGCGCCGCTCCCACGGAGCCGGAGGACTCGGCCAACGGCGCGAGCGCCGCGACCCAGGACCCGCGCATCGCGCTCGGCAAGGACGCGCAGTCGCTGGCGCTCACCCAGAACGGCAAGACCACGGCGATCGGCGCGCCCGCGAAGATCGCCGCGGCGCTGAGGTCGATCGACGGAACGATCACCGCGCTAGCCGCAGCGCCGCGCTGCGGGCCGCCGCGCCTCACGCTCGCGATCCTCGGCGCCGACGGCAAGAGCGCCGGCACCGTCACGGCTTGCGAGGAAGACACCGCGTTCCTCCAGGTCGGCCGCGACTGGTTCGAGGTCGCGTTCGC
>JAYTBL010000222.1:0-4987 GCA_043736975.1 Polyangiaceae bacterium | reverse complement strand
GCTGCGGCGCGGCGGGACGCGTGCGGATGAGCACATACTCCCAGTCCTCGAGGTGGTACGCGGGCCACTCGATGAACTTGAGATCGCTCTCGCTGTAGCTCGCGGGAAGTCGCAGCGCGGGGTTCGCGGCGGTCGGATAGAGCGCCGAGCCCTGGTGGAACCAGACGTCGCTCACCACCACCGGGCGCTCGGCGAGCACCAGCTTGTCGTAGTGGATGAAGGGGTGCGCGGTGAAGATGTCGCTGTTGGGATCGAGCGGCAGGTTCAGGAGCGTCGCCTCGGCGGGCACGGTCGCGAGCACCTCGCGGTAGCCCTTCGCCTCGCGCTGGAAGTAGTGCGACGCGACGAGCGCGACGGTGGCGAGCACCGCCGCGGAGGTAGGCACGCCGATGTCTGCGACGCGGCGCAGCGCACGCGGGAACGACGCACGCTGCGCCCCCAGGAAGGAGAGCATCAGCACGATGGGCAGGAGGCGCCCGTCGACGAAGCCGAACCAGCCCACCGCGTGCGGCAGGACCAGGAACAGGACGAAGAGCGCCGCCGCCGATGCGTAGAGCGCGCGACTGTGACGCGCCTCCGGTGCCTCGTGCACGAGGGCCTGACGGTCCGCCCTGGCGAGCGAGCGGATCGTGTAGAACGCACACGCCGCGGCGAACAGCCAGACGCCGACCGCGACCAAGAAGTCGACCCCGGTGCGCGTCATCAGCGTGGGCGTGACCAGGAGCTCGAACTTCGCGTACGGGCCGTGGAAGACCGGCACCAGCGGCGGGATGACAGGGACGGAGCCCGCGGGGACCGACGATCCGCGCTCCAGCCACGCGACGTACCCCGCGAGCGCGAGCGCCGGCACCAGCGCGCGCAGGCGCAGGAGCCGCGTGAAGCGGATGCCGAGGCACACCGTGGCGATCCCGGCGCACAGCAGGAACAGGACGAACGCGTGGCCGTGCGCCACGAAGATCAGCGGCGCGAAGACCGTCATCGTCAGCTCGCGGCGCCGGAGCTCCGGGGCTCTGTCGTCGGCGGCGACCATGAGCTGGAGCCACATCACGAGCCCGACCAGCATCACCGCCACGCCGAGCAGGTAGCTCGCGAAGCCGAGGAGGGTCATGAACCCGAACGAGAGGGTGAGCCCGAGGTAGCCGTAGAGCGGCGTCGTGTCGTTCATCAGCCGCCGGCGCGCATGCAGGAGCGCGAGGGGCGTCGCGATCATCGGGAGCGTGGCGAGCATCCGGACCGCGCCTACCGGGCCGATCACGCGCGTGAACATCTCGCCGAGAAACCGGAAGACGGAGTACGGACCGATATGCGGCGCGAGCACGAAGAACCGCGACTCGAACGCGGCCTCGGCGTAGCGATGGCGCATCGCGATCAGCCCTGCGTGCGCCGGCAGATCCTGGAAAGGCAGCGCGTCGTAGACCCAGAACACGAGCACCGCGAGGATGCCCAGCGCGCCCAGGCCGAGCCACGAGGCCCGCGCACGCGCCGCCGACGCCGACGCCGAGTACCGAGCACGCACCGAACGCACCGACTGCGCACCGCTGTCTGCGGAAGCAACCGGAGCCAAGTCCGCTTCGTGCGGGGGTTCGGTCACATGCGTCGTCATCAGCCCCGTGTCGTCCCTTATGGCGCTTTATGGGTCGCGCCGCCAGTGTGCGGGTGGTTCACAGCACCGGATTTACAGGCCTCGGGCCCCGCGGTAGGGGAATGACGCGATGAGCCGCGCCTACCTCTGCGTGACCATCGATACCGAGTGCGACAAGGGCCCGGGCTGGCGCTGCCGCCGGCCGCTGGCGTTCGAGGGGATTACCAACGGCGTCGTCCAGCGTCTCCAGCCTTTGTTCGAACGTTTCGGGGCCAAACCGACCTACCTGCTGTCCCCCGAGGTGATGCGCGACGAGGCTAGCGTCACGATCTTTCGACGCATTGCGCAGTCCTGCGAGCTGGGGACGCACCTGCACGGGGAGCTCGCCGAGCCGGGGGCCCACGAGCCCGAGATCACCGCCGACTTCCAGCGCGACTACCCGCCCCACATCGAGCGCCAGAAGCTCACGTACCTCACGGATCTCTTCATCCGCGCGTTCGACCACCAGCCCCAGTCCTTCCGCGCGGGGCGCTTCGGCATCGGGCCGGCCTCGATCGGCATCCTGGAGTCGCTGGGGTACGCGGTGGAGTCGAGCGTGACCCCGCACATGGACTGGTCATCCTCGGGGGCGCCGGGGCTCGCGTTCATGCACGCGCCCACGCAGCCCTACCGCCCGGACCGCACCGATCCCGGGCTCCGCGGCGACGCCCGGCTGCTCGAGGTCCCGCTCACCATTCGCAAGCGCCTCCTGAACGGCCTCCCCGGCATCGGAGCGAAGATCGAGCCTCGCTGGCTGCGGCCCACCCGCGGTACCGGCAAGGCCCTGGTGCGCGTCGCGGAGGACGAGATCGCCGCGGCACGCAAGGCGGTCCCCGAGCGGCCGGTGATCCTCAACGCGATGTTTCACAACGTCGAGATCGTGCCCAACCTCAGCCCCTACGCCGACGACGAGGAGAGCGCGCGCGGCATCCTCGACCGCCTGCGCGATCTCCTCGCCTTCGCGCATCGCGAGGCCATCACCGTCGTCGGCCTGGGCGACGTCCCGGAGATCCTCGGCGCGTGACCGCCGGGACGCCTGCGGAGCCGAAGAAGTCGATCCTCCGCACGACGCTGCTGGTGATGCCGGCGCTGGTCGTGTTCCGGGTGGGCGAGCTCTTCCTGCCGCTGGTGCTCGCCTACTGGTTCGGGCGGTCGGCGGCGATGGACGTCTACTTCTTCACCTGGGCGGTGTTCTCGTTCGCGGGCTCGCTGGTGTTCTCGGCGTTCCGCGACTCCCCGCTGGTGCCGGTGATCGCCGAGGAGCGCATCCGCGCGCCGAAGAGCGTGCCGCCGCTGCTCGGCTCGGTGCTGCTGCACACCTGGATCCTGGGCGGCGCGGTAGCGGCCGCGGTGGGCGGGCTCGCGCTGGTGTGGTTCGCGATCCGCTATTCCGGGCCGGATTTCACGCTGTCGGCGTGGATGGTGCTGCCCTTCACGATCTACCTGCTGGTGATGGCGACACGAACGTTCTTCCAGGCGCTGCTCACCGTGGAGCGGCACTTCGTCATCCAGCCGGTGGCGAGCGGGATCGGGATGCTCGTGAACATCGGCGTCCTCGCGGCGGGGCACACGCGGTTCGGCGTGGTGCTGGTGCCGGCCGCGGCGCTGGCCGGCGAGCTGGTGGTGCTGGGCGTGCTCGCGTGGTTCACGATCCGCATCGTGGGCGTGAAGATCCGCCTCGGCCTCTCGCGGCCGCCGGCGCTGACCCGCGTGGCCAAGCTGATCATGCACGAGGTGGGCGGGGGCGCGGTGACGCGCGTGAACCCGATCGTCGACCAGCTGATGGCTGGAATCTCCGGGATCCTCGGCGCCGGCACGATGCTGCGCTACTCGGGCGACGTGGCGATGGTGCCGACCTCGCTGCTCCAGGCGGCGCTCCTGCCAGTGCTGCTCTCGCACCTGTCGGAGGATTTCGCGAAGCGGGATCTGACGACGTTCCGGCGCACCGTCGTACGCTCGCTCGCCACCGTGACCTCGCTGCTGCTCGCCTCGACGGTGATCTTCTGGATCTTCCGCGCGCCCATCCTGCGCTTCGTGTTCCTGCGCGGCGAGATGGACGCCGAGGGCGTCGATCGCATGATCCGCCTCCTCCCCTACCACCTGGTGGGCCTCGCGCCGTTCGGTGCGCTGCTGGTGCTCGCGCGGGCCCACGTGGCGATCAAGAACAGCGGGATCATGATCGGGATGGGGCTCCTCAACGCCGGCTGCAACGCGGCCTTCAACGTGCTCCTCCTGAAGCTAATGGGGCTCGAGGGCATCGCGCTCTCGACGTCGTGCGTGCAGCTCGTCATCGCGGTGATCTTCTGGTTCCAGCTGGAGGGCCGCCTCAAGCGCGTCCGCGATCTGCCACCCGAGGAGGCCGCGTGATCACCGTCGTCCACGTGGTGGTGGCGGGCGAGGTGGGCGGCGCGGAGCGGATGCTCGTCGATCTCGCGGGGCGCGGGGCCCGCGCGCGGCACAGCGTGGCGCTGATCACGCCGAGCGATCGCCTGCGCCAGCTGCTGCGCGACGCCGGGCTCGACGTCGACGACCGCGGCCCCGCGCAGGAGGGTCCCCTCACCTACCTCTCGCGCACGCTCGGCCCGCGCGACGCGGCGTGGCTGGCGGAGGTGATCTCCAGGCGGCGCGCGGACATCGTGCACCTGCACACGTTCGCCTCGCAGGTCGTGGGCACGCGCGCGGCGCGCAAGGCCGGCGCGCAGGTGGTGCGCACCGAGCACTCGACGCGCGTCTACGACGACCCGAGCTGCTGGCCCTTCTCCCGCTGGTCGCTGGCGCGCGCCGACGCCGTGGTGAGCATCAGCGAGCACGTGGCGCGCGTCGCGATCGCGAAGGCGCCGTGGGTGGAGAAGAAGCTGCGCGTGGTCGCCAACGGGGTCGACACCGCGCACTTCGCGCCCATGGCCGCCGCGCCGCGCGCGACGACGGGGACCGGCAACGCGCCGCTGCGGTTCGTGGCGCTGGGGCGGCTCGATCCGCGCAAGGGGCTCGACGTCGCGCTCGACGCGCTCGCGCAGGTCCCGGACGCCGTGCTCGAGATCGTGGGCGAGGGCGGGATCCGCGCGGCGCTCGAGGCCCGGGTCGCGCGCCTCGGCCTCGGCCAGCGCGTGCGCTTCGTGGGGTTCGTGGACGACGTGCGCGCGTCGATCGCCAGCGCCGACGTCGCGCTCTCCAGCGCCCGCGCCGAGGGGCTCGGTATCGCGCTGCTCGAGGCGATGGCGATGGAGCGCGCGGTGGTGGCGCTGCCGACCGGCGGCGTCCCCGAGATCGTGGCCGACGGCAGCACCGGCTGGCTCGCCCACGGCAGCGACGCCGTGGCGCTCGCGCGCGTGATGCGCGACGCCGTCGAGCGGCCGGCCGAGGTGA